>JANXLS010000383.1 GCA_025355035.1 Planctomycetota bacterium
ACGTACTGAACGCCATTGACGGAATGCGTACCGCGCGCATTGAATCGCGCTTCATCGTATTCTTCGCACAGTTCTGCCACGTTATCATGCATGCCGAGTAGACCGAAGCAGTTTTTTGCATTGAAGTCACTCGCGAAAAGATCGACGGACGTCGTACTCCCTCTTCTCGTTCTGGGTGAGGTTGCATTCTTTCCGAATGGCCGGGTGCTTCCGTCGAAATTGGCGTACCTCGTGCTGATGGTGTCACCGAAATGGAACGGGCACCGATTGCTCGTCGTTCCCCGGCACGCATACTCCCATTCAGCCTCATTCGGAAGTCGTACGTTTTTTCCGATCTTCTTCGACAGACATTCGCAGAAATACTTTGCGTCTTCCGCCGTAACGTTCTCAACCGGGTAATTATCGCCGTGTTTAAAGGTGCTCGGGTTGTGGCCGATCAAGGCTTTGTATTGGCCTTGAGTCACTTCAAATTTTCCCAAATAGAATCCTTCGGTCAAGTCGACGGATTGCTGCGTCTCTTCAATTTCATCGCGATCCTGCTCGCCGTTCGGGCTGCCGATAATCGCTTTTTCTTTCGGCGGCGTAATTAAAACGACTTCGATACACGTGTCCCTGGCGATGTCGTAATGCAAACTGCTCTGAAACGTGGAATAGTCGATTTTCTCGCGGTGCGGATAGTCCGTGTGTTGCAGAGTCAGCGCAGGGCTCGGCTTCGGACTGGACGAATCCGTATTCAGTATTCCGTATTTCGGGGTCGGCCCTTCAAAGGTCGGCGAAACCGGTTCGGGCGATATTGTGTTGACGGGTTTCTCGCCCGATTTTTTAAGTGGAACTTCGGCAATATTTTCCGGGTTTGTTTTGATGTCGTAGAACGAACCGCTGAGCAAATAGCCAATCAGCGCAGCTATGGACGCAAGGACCAGGAAAATCCCGGCCCCCCAGACAATTTTAGACTTTCGAGATGCTAACATAGCCGCCTCCTCGGAACGCGACTCCGCTTTTTGAAACGCAGTCAGCAACCGATGTTTTCCAGATCCCGTAATGACTGTTGATTGGCTTAGTGAAGTGCCATCTTGTTTCTTTGAATTTGAAGATCGTGCTTGGGAGCGGCCTGGAAATGCGTTCGGCACCATTGTCGTCGGGAATTTGCTCGTTCCACCGCAGGTGACGACCGGTGCGGGAGAAGGATTCTTTTTCTCCAGATCGCTTAAAATCTCATTCAACTGTTGCTTCAACGCCGTCGCGTTTTTAAAACGATCGTGTGGTTTCTTTGACAAGCACCTATCCAGCAAATCGGCTGTTTGGGAACTGATGTCTTTTCGAACGTCGCGAATCGAGCGGTGCGGCTTCATCACTGTTGCTGCAATCACTTCCATCGCGGTTGCTCGCGCGAACGGTGATTCTCCGGAGAGCATCGCATAGAGCGTGGCACCGAATGCGAACACGTCGGACGCTTTGCCCGCATTGGACGGATCTTGAATCTGTTCCGGCGACATAAATCCCAGCGTTCCCAGGAAATCGCCGGATCCCGTCAGGAATTCCTTCTGCAATTCGTCGCGAGCCAATCCCAAATCCGCCAGTTTCGATTGTTTCAGATCGAGAACAGTGGTCCCTTCACGGTATGGAATCAAAATATTGCACGGCTTCAAATCGCGATGGATAATCCCATGATCATGGGCAGCCGCAAGCCCGGAGCAGGCGGCAGCGCATACAGCGAGGGCATTGTATTCCGACGTTCCGGGAAAACCCGCTCTTTCAACCGGTAACTTGCTGGCGTTGATCCCCGAAACATATTCCATCACAATATATTGCAAATCGTTTTCGTGATTGACGTCGTCAACCCGAACCAGATTCGGCGATTTAATGCGCGATGCCAACAGCGCCTCGCGTATGAATCGGTCCTTCGCGCTGGGATTATTTGCCAGCAACGAATTATGCATCACCTTGATCGCCAACTTGCTGTTCAATCGCGGGTTTATCGCACAATAGACTGCACCCATTCCACCAACACCGAGACGAGAGATCAATGGATAGCCGCCAAGCGCAGGCACTTCGATTGTCCCGAATCGCAATCGCGGCGCCGAGTGCAATAACAGGTCGCCGGAGAGATCTTCATTCGTCAAAGTTAGGTCGCCGCGCGTGCCGCCGAAAGTCGGCAAGTCCAATGTGTTCCCGCTGCCGTTCGTATTTTGGGAAACGGAAGCGCGTTTCGCCGAGCTTCGGAAACCGTCCCTGGAAGGACCCGTGCCGTGTTTTGAATGACGCGATTTATACGACACAGTAACGCCTCCCCTTCGAAAACAACGGCCAACGGAACGTCTAATCACCCAATCTTTGAATTCTTCCAACTTCTCAGGACGCCGATTCCACGCCCATGACGATCCGCACTATCCGATTGCAATGAACTTAAAGGCGCATCGAGTTCGACAATTCAATTACGCTCTTCATCAACTGTCTGTATCGCAAAATACAATTTCCGACTGTTTTCTCGCGAAATCGTGAAAAATAGCAATGCGGCCGTAAGAAAAAAATCTCGCTGTTAGATTGACTCAATAATAGGAGCTTACTTTAGATTTCTGAAAAAATCAATAAAATACACCTTTGCGATTTCATTTAGCAGGCTGCGATTTCGTTCTTGCATGGGTAATTGTCGCTCCAACAACCCGATTCCCGTTGCATCGCGCACGCAGATAAACGCGCGAGCACGACCGCAGGTTGCCTTGGGCGAAGCATTTTTTATATTATTTAGGGGCTTCGGCGCGTATTGGGGAAATACGCTTATATCCAGTCTGACGAAGGACCGCGCGGCCCACCACAAGCAGTTGAGTCGGGTTTTCTGCGACCGAATCCCCTTAAATTAATTGAAAAGTGTCAATCTTAATACGAAGTTTATAAACAGCGCTTCAGCCTGATTATCCATCAATTAAATGCAATGTGAAGTCGGGTAATTTCCGAACTCTTTTTAAAATTTCTAATTTGTATGTTGACAAAACGGGGGTTCTCGTTTAAACACAGAGTCTACTTCTAACCATCGGCATCCGCAATCAGGCTCTTTAGAGAGAACTTGTAATGATTTTAAAATACATCGTTTTGCTTACGATCTGCCTTGCCGCAACACTACTCGCAGCCGAGAGCCCGAAGGAAGCGAATCCGCGTCCCGCTGAAATCATCACAGAGAACGAAACACCGATCAACGTGACTTTTTCGCCTGCCAATGTCAGTTCAATACCGGTAAAGCCCGCCGCCACTGCAAAGGACGCAACTCCGGCCCCGGCCGAAATCGTTTCCGACGACGAAACGCAAAAAAGTGATACCAAAAAGAACGACTCTTCCGCGAAAGTTGAAGCGCCTGTCATTGCAGTCGTCCCTGTTGCCGCCCCATTGACAAACGCCGAATTGAAAGAATCCCTCCGCGCCTCGTTGGATCAATTCGATAAGCGCCTCGGCATCGCGAAAGAAGTTTCTACAGTCGATTCCGTCGAAATTTCAACCGATCGCCGTTACGAAGACTTGGTTGAACCGGTCAAAACAAGTTCGGGAAGTTTGACCATTTCGGGACTTCTTCAGGTCTGGTATCAGTCCGTCCAAAACGATCCACGCGGTAATTTCTACAGCGTTCCCAGTTTTCACGGCGGTAAGGCAGTAGGCATTTTTAGCGAAGAAAACGCTGGAAATTCAAGCGATACGTTTCGAATTCGACGCTCCGAATTGCGATTCACCTGTGCGTTGGACAAGAACATCCTTGCCACTGTCATGGTGGATCCAGCCCGTGAGTCGAATTCACTGTTCTACTCGTTGCCAACGTTGTTGCGGCACAATACCGCGAATTCGATTCAAAATAATTTCCGGACAGGAACCATTCCTGCCGATCAGGTCCACCCGAGTTTATTACAGGAAGCTACAATCGTCTTCCATGATCTCGACTTTTTGCCGCATCACAGTATTTTTGTTGGTCAATTCAAGCCGCCGTCGGGCGACGAAGCATTGCAAGATTCGGGGCGCTTGGATTTCGTTGAACGAGCCATGGTCTCGGCCATCAACAACGTTCGCGATACCGGCGTTGCGATTTACGGTGCGCAGTTTAATAGCCGCTTACAATATCAAGCCGGAGTTTTCAATGGCGTGTCCGGAACCGTGCTGACCGATCCGGAAGTGGTGGAAGCTGGAAATCGATCCGACGACAACGACAATAAGGATTTTGCGTGGCGCATACAGGTTCGCCCTCTGTGGGACGACAAAAAGCTTTCAGGAAACCTCGAATTGGGATATCATCGTACAGATGGTGTTCATGGCGAACAGGGTCAGGAATTTGATCCCAGTTTTGGAATTTCCGGCGTCAATCGCCAGCGAACGCACATTGTAAAACAAGGTGTGTGGGGGAGCTATCGCCCGTCCTGCGAACTCAAAGGCCTGTGGCTCCGAGGTGAATGGGGACGATCGCACGACATTTATGGCGGCGATGCGAAAACAACCGCGTTGGGCTTGGGATCCATTTTAAATTTGGGCGAACAAGGCGGGAACGTTCGCGGTGGACAGCAAATCTTCAATCAGCGTCGACCTCTTCCGGTTGATGTCACCGGTTGGTTTGTTGCGACCGGCTACAAAGTCGGGGAAAGCCCCTACGCCGAATGCTTGTCAAAGTCCTGTTGGTTGAGCCCGCTTGCTAAAATGGAATTTGCATTCCGCTATGAACGATACGAAAACATTGCCACCGAAAAATTGGTGGAATCAGATTACCGCACAGACCTGTTCAGTACACAAGTCGTGACGCTCGGCGCGAATTACAACGTCAGTAAAAACGCTCGGCTTCAAACGAATTACTTGATTGTCAAGGACCCGACTTCAAACTCGCACTTTTTGCGCGGTGTCAACAACAACGTTCTTGTCGTGAACTTTC
>JANXLS010000405.1 GCA_025355035.1 Planctomycetota bacterium
GACCGAAATGGGCGACTTGACACGCTTCAAAAACCGCCGGCAGATCGGTTCGTACACGGGGCTGGCGCCGTCGAGTTTTGAGAGCGGGGAAGCGAACGATCGAAAAGGCCATATCACGCACCAGGGACCGGCGCGGGTGCGCTACGTATTGAATCAGGCGGTATGGAACATCATCCGGTACGATCCGGAAGAGCGGAAAGTATACGATCGGATCGTGGCGAAAAATCCGAAGCACAAAAAGATCGTGGTAGTGGCGATGATGCGGCGGCTGGCGGTAAGATTGTGGCATGCGGGGAAGCGCGCGGCGGCGTGAGGCCGCGGACGCGGCGCTGAGTTTTAGAGGCATAAGCAGTGAAAAAACGAGTTGCGAATGGAGCAAAAATTGTCCGATGAAACGGAGGCGGGCAACGCTGGAGAGCGACCCGCCGAGGGATAATCGGATGCGGTGGGAGAACGAACTTTCCGAACGAACCGTCGAAGAACCGAAGAAGACGCGACCGGTCTCCCCTTGGGGCGAGTCCCCGGCCGACAGTGTGGTCCGTCTTCAGCGATTCGATAAAATGGTCTTTCCAGTTCACTGGAAACGATCGAATAGCAGGATGCGCGGATCGTCGAAGGTGCTGTTCTCGTTCGAAACGTACTGGACAACCGGCTCCATAGCAGGAGTGGGCAACAGCAGGAGAGGTCTACGGCGGGTTACTTGCCTAAGCCGCGTAAGAGGTCGTTGACGTAGATGCCGCTGGCGTGGCCGTCGCTGAAGACGAGGTTTTGACCGTAGCGGCCGACGGGACGGGATTCGAGGATTTTGACATCTTGGGGGACGTCGGACTCGCGGAGGGTTTTGACGCCGGTCATTTCGTCGCGACAGGCCGCGCACGGGCAGGCCATGCGGAGATCGAAGGCGCTGTAGACGAGGATGGCACCGTCGTCCCAGACGATTTTGGGCGGCGATTGATCGTGGAGGTGCATTTCTTTCGGACGATTCTTGACCAAGCTTTCCTGGTAGTTGGCGATGGAGATTTGGGCGGCGAGGCGTTTGGCGACGAGTTCGAACGCCTTTGCACCGGGGCTGTTTTTATCGAGGGCAACGAGGGGCTTGCCGAGATCGCCGGCCTGGACCATGAGCGGATCGAGCGGGATGGTTCCGAGGAGCGGGACGGCCATGTCGGCTGCGGCCATTTCACCGCCGCCGCGTTTGAAGATGTCGTGCACGGCACCGCAGCTTGAGCAGACGAAGCCGGACATGTTCTCGATGATGCCGAGGATCGGGACGTTGACCTGCTGGAACATACGAAGGCCTTTGCGGGCGATGCGCAGTGCGACGTCCTGGGGCGTCGTGACGATGACGGCACCGTTAATCGGCGCGGATTGGGTGAGCGTCAATTGGACGTCGCCGGTGCCGGGGGGAAGATCCATGAGAAGGTAA
>JANXLS010000438.1 GCA_025355035.1 Planctomycetota bacterium
ACTGCCAACCGGTTCGCCGATCAATATATCGGGCTTGTGTTCAGCGATCAGTGTGTTGGACGCGTTGACGAGGTCGTCGAAGCGGCAGCAGAAGCATCCGCCCGCGACTTCATTCACCCCGAAGCCTTTTCCACGCAACATTTCGGTATCGACGAGGTCGGCGGCTTGATCGTTGGTAATCAGACCGACGCGCTTGTTCATCGCGACCAACCGCGCCGCGGCCTTGCCCAGCAACGTCGTTTTTCCTGCACCGAGAAATCCGCCGACGAGAATGAGTTTTACAACCGACATGAATGCGTCCTCCAATTTGGCATGAATAACGATTCACGTCATAAACCAGAATCGGGAAATGTGGAGCGCCGATTTGAAGGGGATCGGAATTTTCTAACGGAGAAACTGGAAAGTTGGCTTGCCCGTCCTCCATCGCGAGACATCAATGTTCATCGTCGCCGCCGACGGTCCTTCTGTTTTCGAATCGCTTCGAATTCGCTTAATCGCTCGCTCGTTTCGGGCGAGACGCGCACTTCGATTTCATCGACAAGCTCACGAAGCGCCAAGAAGCGGTTCAGCGAGCGCGTGCGTTCGCGTGTCCATTTGACGACGATCAATTCGGCGTTGAGATCGTATCGCAGAAGAACGCCGCTCGACGTCTTATTGACTTTCTGTCCCCCCGGACCGCCGCCCTTTGTGGCCTGCTCATCGACGCGATTGAGATCAATGCCAAGCGTGGCAATGCGCGTTTTCAACGCATCGCGTTTGGCGGGAGTGACAGGAGCATCGTCGGGAAATTTCATGGAGTCGGGAGCGGCTTTATGCGAATGCGCGTGGGTTCGATAACAGAAAATTGCCCACTCCAATCGATGCGGTTTGAAAGGGCCTGGCAAACGAGAGCGGACAAAGCAGCGGAACTCGGCGCTTGAATTCGGAAAAAGATAATTCCACACGACGCGGGAAATTTTGCATGAAACGCGAGGTCGCCGAAGTCTTTATCAAAAGTCAATAAAACGCGCTGTTCCAGAACAGCTCGACCGAGAACGAACTCATCGCCGATTCCCGGGGAATCCGCACGGATCGAAGCCACATCGTGTCCGTCATTCTTTAGGGACTCGATGGCGTCCAGCGGAAAATTTTCGTCGGCAAGGAATCGCATGATTGCCTTCACGCGGCGTTGAACGGGAATACTTTTTCGCTGCTCACGACGTCGCGAGCGTACTCGAAACACGCGAGAATGTCTTCGCGCACGACACCGGGATAATTCCGCACGATCTCGGATTCCGGCCAGCCTTGCGCCAGGAGGCCGAGAATGAAATCGACGCTCAAACGGGTCCCCCGAATGACAGGCTTGCCGGATAGTATTTTGGGGTCGGCGACAATGCGGACGGGATCATTCATGCGCACCTCCTGCTCTAATAGAATCAACAATAGACGTAATGTGCGACATATCAATGTTCAAATTGATTCGAAATTTTACGCCGTCTTCTTGCTCTGCGTCATCAACGACACCACAATCAACACCAGGAATCCCAGCGGAATGGTCACGATGCCGGGCTGATTGAACGGCATCAGGGCGTCGGCCGGATTCAGCTTGTAAAGATGCTGATACGCGTCGCTGCTCAATAGAATCCAGAGAAGCGACGAAAATAAGCCGCCGAGAATTCCGTACGTGATGCCCTGTTTCGTTGTGCCCTTCCAGAAGAGCAACATGATCAATGACGGCAGATTCGCGGAGGCCGCCACGTTGAATGCCCAACCGACG
>JANXLS010000443.1 GCA_025355035.1 Planctomycetota bacterium
CAAACGCCTTCACCCGCAAGCGAGCATTATGCGAAATCGACGTCAACTGGTAGACCACCGCGAACCGATCCGTAAAATCTTTCGCCATGTCTTCAGGCATGCGCAAACTATCCACGCACGTCACGTCCGTCAGCATCTCAAACTTCGCCGACGCGTCGTCTCGCAAGAAAGTCATGATCGGCAGAACCGACTCGCGCTTGATGCTCAACACCTGTTGCGAACGAAATTCCGAACGATCGAGAATCGCGTCGCCGAAGCGGTCCTGAAGCGTTTTAAAAAGTGCCGGGTAATCGAGTGACATGTAGGGGTCCTTGTGAACTCAGGCAATCTCTCATCATCATTTTTATTGCAGCCGCGCCAAATGCTTCACTTCACGTTCCGGCAAGCTGAACAATTCTTCCTGCAAACGCGTGTCCTTATCCGGCAAACTGTGACGCGTTCCTGTCAACTCCGGCAACGCTTCCGTCGCATTTGAAACCAACGCCACCGGCTGGAAATCCAATGGGTGCTGCGTTCGATCGTAAACCTTATAATTGCGTTCGTTGCGCTTGATTTTCTGTTGAATCAACATCACTGCATCAATCAGACTTTCAGGCCGCGGCGGGCAGCCTGGAATGTATACGTCAACCGGAATGAATTGATCGACGCCCTGAATCAGCGTGTACGTATCAAAAACACCCCCGGTACTCGCGCACGCACCCATCGAAATGCACCACTTCGGCTCCGGCATCTGATTGTAAATTTCAATCAACACAGGCATCATCTTGAGCGAAATGCGCCCGGATACGATCATCAAATCGCTCTGGCGTGGCGAAAAACGGATTACTTCCGCTCCAAAACGCGACAGATCGTAGCGGGAAGACAATGTCGCCATCATCTCGATCGCGCAACACGCGGTGCCGAACGGCATCGGCCACAAACTGTTCGACCGCCCCCAGTTAATCAGCGAGTTCAGCGTCGTCGTGATCCAACCGCCTTCGCCCGATTTCTCACTGCCAATGACGCCAGTTCCCATTTCAGCCATAGTTGAATCGCCTTCTATATAATGCCGTCAGTTCGAATCACATTCGTGAACACATCGCGTATTTCAGTCGTTAATCCCATTCCAACGCGCGGCGCTGGATAATATAGACCAAACCGAGCCCCAGCGTTCCGATGAACGCGACAACGCCCCAAAATGCCTGTGTCGGATTCGACAAATTCCGATACACCACCGCATATGGCAAAAGGAATACCGTTTCGATGTCAAAGAGCACAAAAAGCAGAGCGACCAGGTAAAATTTCACCGAAAACCGATCGCGCGTGTTCCCGATTTGAGGCACTCCACACTCATAAGTCTCGTATTTTCCAGGTGCTGGAACTGCTGTCTTCAACAGACGCGTGACGATGCGGATCAGTATCAAAATGACCACGCCCATCCCAACAGCCGCCACCAGATACAACAATACTCCGAATATTTCTGTATCCAACTTGCCCATTTAATTCCCTCCGGGCGGTAAAAGTGCTCCGCTTTATTTCGTTTTTCGATCCTCTTTTTATAGACGGAATTGCGTTTGTGTCAAACCGCAAAGCTGAATTGCGACCGTTTCAATCGACGATTTTCCAACTTCGCTTCTCCGATATAACGAA
>JANXLS010000448.1 GCA_025355035.1 Planctomycetota bacterium
GCTGCCAAACGCCCGATGTAGCGTTCCAGAAATCGAACCGGCGGCGTCAACAACAAACTCAGCAGAATCGCCAGTGCCAGCGGAGCCAGCATCGGCTTTCCATAGTACAGCGCAATCAGGATGACAATCAGTACGACAATGTTTACGGCGCGCGCTCCGTTTTCCGGAAGCAGACGTGCGCTAATTCGAGAACCCAATGAATTTATCTCCAGCCCGTGCGGACCTTAACGGGACGTGTGCGCATTTGCAATCAAAGATTGACGGCGTGGCGCCAGCCACTACTTTCCTTTTGCCTGCCCCTTCAACGTTGAGTAACTCACCACTTTGTTCCCGCTGAAACGAGTCGATCCAACGTTCAGCGTCACAGGGACATTCGCGATAGAATTCTTTGCCGTGGAATTCGCAAGCCCCAGCGCATTGGTCTGCACCGTCCCGTCAGGCAAAACACTCGACGTATCAATGGTCGCGCTGTTCAACTTCGCCACGAACGTCCAGCTCTTTCCCTTGTGTCCCAGCGCAAATGTGCCTTGCGCAGTCTTCGCCCGGCCATTCTTGTCAAGTGTGAAACTCGCCGTAACTCCACCCGCATTGAGTGCGACTGTCGTCCCCGCCGCGTTGAATGCCTTCGGAAGTCCGCCGATCAATCCACCCACGCGCATCGCACTGTGGCCCTTGCCCGAGAAATCAACGCAGAACTGCAAATCGTCCACTGAGAAGATCGGATCACCGGTCACGATGATCTTCATTTTTGTCACCACTTCATCGACACCGTCATCGACATGCAAATTGACCGTGTACGTTCCCGGTGCAAGATACGTGTTCGTCGTTGACGCGTCGTAACCATAGTTGTTGTCACCGAAGTCCCAGAAATAATTGAGGTCGTCGCCATCGGCATCGTGAGCCGCCGCCGTGAAAGTGACTTCCTGACCTGTGATCGCCGGGGAAGGGGAGGCCACCGGTGTCGAATCCATGACCGGTGCGTGGTTCTGAGTCACCGTAATCATCGTCGTATCGCTGCCGCTCAACGCGCCATCGTTCGCCGTCACGCGCAAAACATACGTCCCCGGCGCGGAGAAATTCGCTCCCGTAAACGCGCTCGTCGCATCGTCAAATGTTACGGTGCCGGGACCGCTGACCATCGCCCACGCAACCGTCACCGTTCCCGGATCGCTGGGCAAAACGTCGTCAACGATGATCGGATCGAGATGCACTTCGAAATTGCCGCGATTGAAATCGCTATTCGGGAACTGCGGGATCGCCGCCGTCTGCGGATCGCCCGCGTGAACGATC
>JANXLS010000458.1 GCA_025355035.1 Planctomycetota bacterium
ATCGTTAGATTATTACGATCTGGTGGTTCTTCAGGCTGAGGTCCACCAATCCGGTGAAGGGGTATAGCAGCTAAACTAATCGTCGGATGGATCAGGCCCGCCTCGCCCGAATGCGTCACCTTGTGGACACCCTTCGGCGTCTGGAAAACAAGCTGAAAGAGGGTGGCGGCGCTCAGCGCGTTGAAAAGTTCGGTATGTTCTCGTACATCGAACACGGGGAAACCAGCCAGCGTGTCGAGTCGCTTTGTTCTGCGAAATGCAAGCACGAACACATGCGCTTCGGTTCATCGTGCAACATTGGCGTGATCGCCGACGGCTTTCCGTCGTTTGTCGTGCCTGTTCTGCTGGATCTCGGCACTGAAGAAAACATTACCGACGCGCTCAACATCATTCCCAACACAACGTGGCGACGAACAATCGTGGACGCGATGGGCGATCCCGACAATCGCTTGAAATACGTCGCGTTTGTCGTCACAGCTTTGCTCGTGGATAAAGCACCGTCAACCCACGCGGAATGGGACACCTGGTGGCAACTTAATGCACCCGTTTTTCAATGTGAACACGATGCAACGAAAGCATTGCCGTTGGCTCAGAAGACAATGGACCGAGTTCGTCGTTTTACCGATATCTATCGTACCGACCATCTGATCAAGCGCGATCTTCCGGGAATTGTTTTGCCTTAGCAAAAAAAGCTATTGATTTCCCGCAATTCCGCAAGGTTCGCCCCACGCCATCGCTACAACCCACAGCATGTACGTCCCAATCGCCGGCCCGGCGAAATATTCCGGCAAATGTGGATCGCTGAATAATCCCGCAACGGTCAGCATCATTCCCGTCGCCAGGACGGCCCAACCCAGCCAACGCTGAATCGCGTTCAACCGCGGGCGCAACGACCACGTCATCAGCGCCACGGCAATCGCGTACAAACCGTTTGCCACAATAATCCCGCCTGCCGATGCAACATGGGCGAGCAACAGAAACTGGCCCGGATCTCCGCCGCGCGCCGCAACCGGGGGAAGGACTACGATCTGGATCGTATCAAAGAGGATATCGGACGAAGCCGCTGAGACGCCGACGACAACGCTCAGTCGTGCGCAAACGCCCGTCGCGACCCACGCTTTTTCGACGACGGCAAGAAACCAAACGAACGTCAGCGCAGCAAGGAACCAAATTCCCCACGCAGCTCTCCAGCCCCAAAACGACGACGCCACGAACGCCATGCGTTGCTCCGTCGGGAACACCGCCGTTCCAAATCGAATCCCCAATAGCGCCACGACCAATCCCAGCGCGTGAAACACCAGTGCGAAGATCGCCGCGCGCTGAAGACCGTGCATCGCCTTGTTGTTCGAATTCATGAAGGCTGTCTGCCCTATCAATTATTTGCGTGCCGTACTACGAAAAATGAATGTAAGTTGAATGCGAATTCACAAGCGTTTTTCCGCTCATTAAAAATTCCAGTTCAATGCGGTTTTGCGTTGGGATTGTAAATCCGGGATGATCATGCGACTACACCGCATGTTTTAAAAATGTTAAACATCCTTCACAATTTTGTTGACACCGCTCGCAACGTGCATTATGACTTTGATTACACGAGGCCACCGCCTCTGGGGAAGCGGTGAATCCTAAATCGAGTTTTTATCATTCTTTCTGTGTCGTTCTTGCCGAGGTGAGTCATGCCTAGATCGGCGTGCTGTATAGTCGAAGGCTGCGAATGTCTGTCGCACGCAAAAGGATATTGTCGGCGTCATTACGGCCAAATCTGGCGACGCGGCACTATTTACAACGAAACGCCCAAAGAGAACACGACGGCGCCTGAAAGTGGGATGCGCCGCGACGACCGTCTGCGCGCTCTTGAACGCGAGTTCAAAAAAGCGCAGCAGATGTACGACGTCGTCGTCGGCACCGCAGGGCGTATCAAGTGGCGACGCGAAATGGAAGCCGTTCAACACGAAATCCGTAAGATTGCCGAGTTGGAAGAAGGGGTTGAGCAGCTCGAACTGAGCTCCAACGACTCTGCGCCGGCGCTCAAGCAGAATCACAAATTCGGCGTTGCCTAAAAAATGCGGAGCCATCAGGGCTCCGCTTTTTTTGTAATTGCCCGCAACCATTCGCCATAAATCGCGGCTCACGTTCGCGGTACGAGTGTATATTGCCTTGTGGTTCAACAACGCTGATTTGACGGATCTGCTTGCGTCCTTTTGTCCGGCTCTTCGTTGCATCCTCAGTCAGAGATTCTCAAATATCTTCCTGAGTATGTGCCTCGATCCGAACAAAAATACGCGGCGCATACCCATCAAATCCGCATTGTCGAACCACGAGTCGGACAGGCCATGGCTGGAGTGTGTCCCGGCGGTCAGGCCACGCGGATAGGGTGCTTTCATGAGCTTGCGAATTCAAAATTCCTTGCAGGAGCTTTTCCCGTGAACAGATGTCGCGTACTTCTCATTATTTGCCTGCTCGCAACGGCAACCCACACCGCCCTTGCCGCCGCTCCCAAAATCGAACCGCCACCCAAGGTCGCTCCGGGCTTTTCACAGGAGTTAACCCACGCGTGTTACGTCGAAACGAATGTTTCGCCCGCCTACACGAAAAAAGTTGCGACGATGGTCAAGAACGCGGAAGAGCGTTTTTACAAGCTTTTCAAGCTCACGCCCGATCTGATGCAGGGATGGTCGAAAGAAAAATTCGACATGAAGAACAATATCCCGGGCACGATCATGCAGGACATCGGCATCCGCCCGTGGATCGACATCCGCGTGTTCAAAGATCAGGAAGGTTTCGCCGACGAATGGTTCACGCTGACACACGTGACCGATCCCCTGCAAAAAGCGACGACCGGAATGCCGGGCGCGTACTTCTCTCTGGGACCGGATACCGAATACGACAAGCGCGCCGTCCGCAAGATCCGCTCGTTCGTCGCGAACCGCGACGACGAAGAACTTGAACGCACACTGCTGCATGAAATGGGACATTGCTTTGTCGAATCCTACATGCTTGCGTTCGCTTCCGCCGGGGGGTCAAAGCGAGCGAGCGACGACAAAAAAGATCTGCCGGCGTGGCTCAACGAAGGCATCGCGCAGCTCTTCGAATTGATTTTCACGAATACGCCATCGTCGAAAAAAGCACGCTTGAAACAACAGGCGATGATTTACGAAGCCGTCAACATCAAGGACAGCTACCCATTCAAGGAATTCGTGAACGTCGCGAACGCGCACAATCTCGCAGCCGTCGCCAACGATCCACTGAAAGCGACGATCAATTACGCGCAGTCTGCGTCGGTCATGGATTACATGGTGAACGTCGACGGTGCCCGCTTCTTCAACTTTCTGTCGAACATGCGCGAATATCACATCAAACGCAATCTGCACAATTCCGACAAAAATCACGTCTCGGAATTGTTCTCATTCCAGGACGAAGCTTTCAAGAATGCGTTCAGCGTTTCCATTCCGGAAGTGGAACAATACTGGGTGAAGGATCTCAAGAAAAAAATGGAGGCGACGTTCAAAACGCAACCTGAAATTCACTACTGGATCGGCGAATATTATCTGCGCCGCAAAAAGGGCGGCGAGGCCGACATCAAGCGCGCGGAAGAAGAGTTCAACATCGCGATGAAAGAAGCGCCGACCAAGGGCGAAGGCTATCTCGGCATGGGTCGCATGGCGATGCGAAAAGGCGATTATGTCGCCGCGCTTCCCATGCTCGAAAAGGCCGCGAAGATGATGCCGAAGGATGAAGATTCGTGGTTCTATCTTGGCTTCGCTCAGTTGAACACCGGCCAGCACAAAGAGGCTGTTGAGAGCTTCACGAACTCGTTGAAAATTTATCCGCGTAATTCCAACGCGCTCTCCGGTCTTGCCACGGCTGCTTTGGAATCTAAGCAGTACGACAAAGCGATTAAAGCTTACGACGACGCCTACATTTCGTCGCGCAGCCCCCGCTTTCTGTTCCAGCGCGGTGAAGCACAGTTCTTCGCTAAAAAATATGAACTTGCCCAAGCCAGCTTTGCCGCCTATGTCGCCGTCTTCAAGAACGATCCGCAGGGACAATTGTGGTATGGCCTTTCCGCACAACGGTTGGGTAATAAAGAATTCGCGATGAAGAAACTCCAGGAAGCACTGGCGCTTCAACCGAACAACGGAATGATTAAACAGGCCATCGCTTTCGCTGAAAAAGGCGAGATGATGAAGTTCGTTCGCGAATCCGAAGAACCCGCCGTCGCTGACAACAAAGACTCGAAAAAAGTCGAAAAGCCGACGAACAAAGAAATCATGAAACTCGAAGACGAGTAATCGTCGCAAAAAAGAGCGGCGGCTTTCCAGCCGCCGTTTTGTCCATCGCAAAGGGTGTTGAGGTTTTCGTTATGCTTTCCAGCGACGTTCAGCAAGCCCTCGGCAGCGTGACCGAAAAACTCAAAGCCAGTCTCAGCGAGAATCTCCATTCAGTCGTCTTGTATGGAAGCGCCGTGCGCGGCAATTGGGTCAAAGGCGTTTCCGATATCAATCTGCTTTTGATTCTGGAAGAATCGACACCCGAAGCACACACAGCCATCGCCGATTGCATCGACGGGACGACGAGCATCGCGCCATTCATTCTGGGGTGCGCCGGAATGGAACGCAGTTTCCAGGCCTTCGCGCTTAAATTCCGCAGCATCCAGCGCCATTACATGTTGCTCCACGGCAGCGATCCGTTCACCCTTTTCAAAGTCAACGACGCTGTGCTGCGTTTCCTGTGCGAACAGTCTGTGCGCAACATGCGCCTGCGCCTCGTTCGCGCGTTTGTTGTCGAACGCAAAGACACTGCGCGCTATCAGCGCTACGTGCTGGGACTCATTCCCAATCTGATGACCGATCTGGGCGAAGTGTTGCGTTGCACCGGAATGGAGATTCCTGTCGAGTTTTCAAAACGCGTTGCCATTTTTCAAAACACCTTCAAGTCCGACGCGAGTGTGCTCAGCGCGTTGCTACAATTAAAACAGGAGCCGCGAAAACTCACCGCGACTGAAGTCGGAACGATTCACGCCCAACTGCACACCCTCTTGAATCAGGTCATCGTTTGGATGGAGTCCCAATGGCCACGCCTGGAAACCCCGATCAGCGGCTGATTCGATGCCCGGTCTGTTTGAAACGCCTAACCCTATCCGTTAACACGGCTCCGGATGAAACGGTGGTTTGCAAATCGTGTAGTCGTTTTTTTAAAGTAAGCAACGCACTTCCCGCGAAAGATCCATTAAATTCGTTGAGTACAACCGAAGCTGCGGTCGCGGTTGCTCAAACCTCCGAATTCTCAATCGTATTCGCAATGCTTGCTTTAATTTCCGCATTCGCCATCGGAATCGTCGGACGATCTTTCAGCGGCCCTGAATTCATCACTTATTACGCCGCTGCGTTTGTCGTCGCACTGATCGCGACAACAGCCATTCGCTGGAATGGCAATGATTCGATGATCGTCAGTGTCTACGGATTCCTATTGCACGAAGGCATTGCTGTGACGCGCCTTTTTACGAGCCAATCGCCGGAACCGAGGAAATATGGATTTCTGATTGGGCTGATGCTGGTTGGGGGCATTGCGTTTTTCGTAAGAGCTCAAACCTCCGGCACGGGTTCAGGCGGGAGTAATGGATGGTTCAGCAGTTGTTCGTCGTCCGGAAGTTCATGTAGCGGCGGTAGCAGTTGCGGCGGCGGCAGTTGCGGCGGCGGCTGTGGCGGCGGTGGGTGTGGCGGCGGAGGCTGCGGCGGATGACCTGGATTGGGCTTGGTTACCGGCATGCGTTGAGCCGCTGGATCGATTCGCGTCCGGCCGAAGTTCGATGCCTGGAAATCACCGCCGAACATTTTTTCGAGGGCGATGACGATCGGCTCGAATCGCTGGCGAGCGAGTATCCATTATTTGTTCACGGGCTTGGCGTGTCGTTGGGAACGCCGGGCCCGCTCGATCCGGAAACGCTGCAACGCTTTGTCGGCGTCGTCAAACGCTGCAATCCGAAATGGGTCAGCGAGCACATTGCATTCACGCGCACAGCGGATGTTGATCTCGGCCATCTCAATCCGCTGCGCCCCAGCCGTGCGATGCTCCGAACCCTCGCGGCCCATGCTCGCGACTTGAGCGACGCGTGCAGGAAGCCTGTCCTCCTCGAAAACATCACGTCGCATTTGCGCATGGACGGCGACATGTCTGAGACGGCGTTTCTCAATGAACTCTGCAGCGACGCGGGATGCGGCTTGCTGCTGGACGTGACCAATCTGTACATCAACAGCCGCAATCACGGCTTCGATCCGCGCGCGTGGCTTCAGGAGATCGAGCCCAGACATATTGTCCAGCTTCACATCGTCGGCTACAGCGAAAACGACGGTCATTTCGAAGACACACACGCCGAACCGATTCAGGACGATCTGCTCGAACTTCTGAAAGACGTCGTGTCGTACGCGCCGGTTCAGGCGATCATTTTGGAACGCGACGCGAAGTTCGAAAACACGGCGGAGATTGCATTTGAATTGCAGAAACTGGAGGGCGTCGTTGGGCAGCGTTGACTTCACAACCGCTTTGGGAAAACTGCTTTCGGATGGCGAAATGCGCCGGGTATTCGCACAGGACCGCCGTGGGACCGCGCAGCGCATGGGGGTGAGCGCGGACGATTTCGAGGCCGTGGTTTCGTTGGATAATCAAGCGCTCGAACGCCAGGCCAATGCGCTGCTGAAAAAGCGGCTGAGTGAAGTGCGCGAGCTCTTGCCGCTCACGTTCCGCATGATAGACGATCCGGGGGTGCTGTTTTTGAATTTCGCGGAAGCGAAGTGGCCGACCGGCCATCGCCGCCATGCGCAGGACGCGGTCCATTTCTGCCGCTATTTGATCGCGAAAAAAATAAAAATCTGCCGCTCAGAGTACAACCGTCTCGCATTCGGTCTGGAGGGGAAGCGGCTGGCAATCCATGCCGTCGGCGACATTCCCACGTCGCGCGGGTTTCGTTTTGGTTTGCAGATTCTGTATCGACGCCATCAAAGAGAGACCGCGCATTTCGCGATCTATTGTTGAAATGGTTTATTGAATTTTGAGTCGGATAAATTATCTTTCTGACGGTGTCGATTATTTTCGAACTCAATTGAAAGGGTAAAACAATGGCCGATGTAACCAAGCCTGATGCAAATCCGATCGCCGCAGCGTTATTATCCTTTTTCGTTTTTGAAATTGGTCACATGGTGATTAACGGCCAGCAGCGGAAATTCTTGTTCAGTTTGGTGGCTCGGATCATCGGTACTTTTTTGTGCTGTATCCCCGGCCTTGTCATTCACGTTCTGAGTGCAATTGATGCTTATCAAACCGCTGAGCGGCTCCAAAAAGGCGAGACGATTGGAGAGAACGAATACACGTACGAGTTGCTCTATAAAATCGTTAAACTCGTCGATTCCACCGCGACGTTCAAAGGCAAGCCCAGCGCGTAATTCAAGCGCTAAATAAAAAACCGGGGCAGTGTGCCCCCGGTTCACCAGCGTGAAGGTTAATAGCGATTTAGTTCTTGGCTTTAGGCTTGAACTTCACGTCGCCCATGTCGGTGGCGGCGCCCGCCTTGATGTCAACGTCAATCGTTTCCTTCTTCATGTAATTGCCAAAGTTTTCGTGAAATATGTTGATCTTGTGCTTGCCCGGCGGGATGCCTTTGATTTCGAATGTGCCGTCCGCTGCGCTGATCGCGCAGGCCCGCGGATCGTGAACGACAATCATCCCGCCCATCCACGGATGAATATCACATTTGATACCCATCAAATCCGCATCCTTGATCCATTCGGCTTTGTAAATCACCTTATCGGAAACCGCGAAATTCTTCGTCGGATTTTCCGAATCGTACGGAATCGTGTGAATGTTGTGCATGATTTTGGACGGATTCAAAATTTCAAATTCCGTCTTCGGTGGAACGACGAGAATGTGCGGTGTGAACGTACAACCTTCCTGGTCGATCGTGTACGGCTTCTCGGCTTTTGGCAGCGCCGGAAGTTTGCTTGAATCGATGTCCATGATGCGGACGATCGCCCACTTGATGCCCTTGCTCGCTTTATCCACGACCAACTTATCGTCGGGAATGCCTTTGCCTGCGCACTTGCACTCCGCTTTGTTTCCAGCGGGGATTTCTTTGATTTCCTGTTCCGGCGCGTCGCCGTCGAACTTGACCGTGCCCTTCAAACTGCCGCTGTCTTCAGCGCGGAGGCTGAACGCCATTGCCAGCGCCAACATCGGGAGAATACTTCGAATCGTCATGTCTGCTTTCCTTTTCAAAATGATAGTTACAAATTCAATCAAACATTGAGCGATTTTGGTCGCTCAACGCGTTTGTTTCAATGGCATTTTCCCTTGAGTTACTTGGCCGGCAACATCTTGATCTTGACGTCCTTGAATTGAATTGTCATCGTGAAGCCGCCGTGCATCTGCAATCCAATTACACCGTCTTTGCAGCCCTTCGGGCTGTTGTCCGTGAGATCCGTTGTCAAATGGCCGTTGATCGTGTACGTGATGTGAGTGCCGTCGCAAACAACGACGCAGTCATTCCATTCGCCGATCGGCTTGATAATGGCCTTGAGTTCTGCGTCCGATTCGGAAAGCTTCGTTTCTTCCTTCTTGTCATCGGAACCGAAAACCGTCTTCATCCCGCGCTTGCTCATGATGCCGCGACCGCCAGCGACTTTGCCTTCGCAATAAATGATGCCCGTGTAGCCATTGCCGGCGTCAATGTCGGCCTGATAACCGCCGACGTGGAGCATTTTCGGATTATCAATTTCGCCGCGAATCTGGACTCCGGAGTTTCCGGTCGGCGTGACCATTTTCCAACTGTAACGCAGTTCGAAATTCGCAAACTTTTCGGGAAAATCCTTCGAGCTCGACAAAATCAAATCGGACTGCTTTGACGTCTCCTTCAATTCCAAGCACTGGATCGCGCCATCGACGACCGACCAGTAACCTTCCAGTCCTTCCCAACCCGTCAGGTCCTTGCCATTGAAGAGCGAAATCCAACCATCCGCACCCGCGGCAGGCACTTCGGTCTTCGGCTTGTCTTCAGCGCGAACAGAGCAAACAACCGCACAGAGAGCCAGTGCGAGGGCGAACAGAGAGAATCGTTTCATG
>JANXLS010000477.1 GCA_025355035.1 Planctomycetota bacterium
CTTGGGCGCGGCGGCGCCCTCGGCGTGGGCTTTGAGCTGCGCGAGAACCGGCGCGAGAACCACGCTCCCGGCTCCCAACGTGATTCCTTTTAAAACATCGCGGCGCGTCATGCTCATGGCTGGCTCCCGGTTTTCTTAAGGGGTAAGAGGGGTATGCGGTACAAAAATGAATCTGACGTAAGCAGAGTCACGAGCAGCGCGTTCATGCTGCCGCCGCTGTCGCGGTAGGCTTTGTGTGCGGCTTGCAACGTCGGCGCATCGGTGAGCGTTTCGTTGCGGCCCATCCAAAAGCGAAAGGCGTGGCGAACGAATACTTGCTCGGCGCGTTCGGACGACGCCAGCTTCTTCAACATCTCCACGGCATCTTTAACCGGTCCATCGATTTTCGCGTCGCCGCTACCCGTGATCGCGCCGCTTGAATCCACGGGCTTGTCCAATTCCGTCGTCCTGAAGCGGCCGAAATGATCGTAGGCTTCGAAGGGAAATCCGAGCGGGTCCATCTGCTGATGGCATTTCCAACAGAACGATTCGCGCGTGGGCTTCATGCGTTCGCGCAAGGAAAGGTGCGTGTCTTCGAGCAGTTTCGCATCGACGGTGATCGGCGTGTTCGGGATCGCGCCGCCGAGCAAATTTTCGCGCACCCACTTGCCGCGCTTAATCGCGTGATTCTCAAAATTCGTCGAGTGCGCGATCAGCCAGCTCGGCTGCGTCAAAACGCCGGCGCGCTGTTCGGGCGGAAGCGCCAGCGGTTGCACGCCGGCCCACTCCTCGGGTTTGATATTGTAGTGCTGGAACAACTGGTTCTTTTTGCCGAACGGATGTTTGCCTTTTTCGGTGCCGTTTTTTTTCGCGTCCTGCTCGCGCTTCGCTTTCGATTTGTTCCAAGCCTCCAGCTGCTTGCCGCTCGAGACGAAAGATTTGTTCGTCGTGAGCAATTCACGCAGCACTTCTTTGTCTTGTTTGAGCACGTATAAGATGAGCTCGTCCGTGTCTTCAACGAGCGTTTCGGGCATGTAGCGTCCGGTCAGATTCGCGGCCTTGCGCGTGGCGTCATCCTTGAAGACCTCGGCGCATTCCGTGTAACCGAAATACTCTTGAAAGAAGCGCAAGATACGCGGCTTGTAAAGCTGCGGGTCATTCAACAGCCGCGCGACTTGGCGCTGGACTTCGTCGCGATTGTTGAGCTTGCCTTCGTCGGCCGCGCTCAACAGAATTTGATCAGGCGCGGAATCCGTCACCGCGTAGGAAATCGCCGCGGCAAGTTCGCGCGGCGCAAGCATGACGCGTCCGTGCACATCCGGCTTGCCGGCTCCAAGCTCAAATCGGAACACAGAATCCGGGCGCAGCAGCAGCGCGGCCAGCACCGTTTGAATACCCTTCCCGCGCCCTTGATCGTCGCTCGTTTCTTTCAACAACTTTCCGTAGCGCTGCGATTCTGCGTCCGTCGCACCGCGCCGCAGAATCTGACTAAAGGATGCTTTCAGCGCAGACTGCGCCAGCGCCTCGTCCCATTTGGCGGCGTCGATGAAATTGGCGAAGGGCTTGGATTCGCCGCCGAATTTCTTCGGCTTGCTCATCATGTCGTCGGCAATAGAGAACGCATTGCCGAGCAGCAATTCTGTCTCCGGCTCATCGACTCGGTAGAGCTTCGCATAGTCCTTGATTCCATCCGAATCCGCGAGCGAGAATGGACTTGAGGCCGGGTGGCTTCGTGCGACGCGCAGCCCTTCAGCGTTGTAAATCATCGGACTGATGCGCCATAAACGCGCCGGTGTTGCCGGCGCTGAGGCTGATGAATTGCCTTTCGGAAAAAGCAATTCGTGACTGAGCCGGTTGCCATCGTTAGGATAGATGCTCGTCGTGGTCAGAGTGGCGGCTTTCGCCAGCTCGTTTTGAATCCAGGCCATGACGCGCTTCTGCGCATCGGCTTGCGGACGCGGCTCCTCTTTGGGCGGCATCTCGCCCTTTTGCAACTGCTCCAATATGGTTTCC
>JANXLS010000492.1 GCA_025355035.1 Planctomycetota bacterium
CGCGAGACGAATCCGGCAGTGGCGAAAGCGGTGACGTACATTCTTTCGATGCAACAGGCGAATGGATCGATCGTGGAGCCGAAACTGGGGCTTGAGAATTACAACACGTCGATTGCGGTGATCGCTTTGGCTGCACTCGAAAATCCAGCTTACAAACCGGTGCTTGAGAAGGCGAAGAAATTTATTTTGACGTGCCAGCTTGATGAAGAACAGGGTTTCAAGCCGGGTGAGCACATGCGGGCGTATGGCGGATTTGCATATGGTGCGAACAAGCGCGCGGACATCAGCAACTCGGGGTTCTCGCTGGAAGCGTTGAATGCACTGGGATTGGAGAAGGATTCGCCGGCGTGGAAGAACGCGGCGCTCTTCATCAAGCGCGGACAGGACAACGATGAGACGAACGATTCAGCGGAGATGAAGGGCGGCGAGAACGGCGGCGGGTTTGTGTATTTTTCGAGCAAAAGCGAGTTCGGGAACATTACGACGAAAGCGGGAAAAGTGCTTCCGAAGCCGTATGGAAATATGACGTACATGGCGGTGAAGAGTTTGATTTACGCGGGTGTTAAAAAGGACGATCCATCGATTCAGGCGGCGTTCAAATGGATCAAGAACAACTACGCGGTGGATCATCAACCCGGCGGTGTTGGGTCGCAGGGGTATTTTTATTATACGAACGTTTTGGCCAAGGCGTTTACGGCCGCGGGAATCAAGGATTTGGAATTGGCGGATGGAAAAAAGGTGAATTGGGCGAAGGATCTTTCGGCGCATTTGTTGAAATTGCAGAAGCCGGACGGATCGTTTTCGAATGAGGCGCAGCGCTGGATGGAGAACGATTCGGTGTTGGCGACGTCGTACGCGCTGGATGCGTTGAATCTGTGCGTGGATGCGTTGAAATAAAATTTAATTTTTCGCAGAGGCGCGGGGCACAGGGAAAACGAGTTATTGACTTGCGCACAGCTAAAGTCGCGCGCTCTCCCCTCACCCCCGCGCATCCCTTTTCGAACTGGGGCATGCGTCGGCCCTCGCCCCAACAGGAGAGGGCAACGGCGGGGGCTCGCGAAAGCTCACT
>JANXLS010000525.1 GCA_025355035.1 Planctomycetota bacterium
GCCGCGTGAGAAATCGGTGAGCAGCCAGCTTGCAAACACGAATTGGTACAATGCAACAACGAGAATGTAGCTGCCGATGGCATTCGTTACAGAACGAAGCTTGTAGTGTCTGAAGTTGGCGGCGATGAGTTCTTTTCCGCCGAAGAATAAGCCTGACGCGCTTACCAAGGCAAGTCCCCGTCGAAGCGTCAAATTTTCAATAAACAAAGGCGGGAGCTTCTTCAACCATTTGAAGGGACCGAAATCAGCTTCGAATTCAAACCCCATGAGCCCGAACGACAACACAATGAAAAGCATTCCGGTGGCGACAACGATCCAGCCGACGATCCGATGTTCCGCGAGCTTTGCGCCGGTTCCTTCCATCGATTTTAAAAATCCATCAAACACCCAGCCGGCCAGCAGACAAAACGCTGGGATGGCGGGGAAGATTCGGTCGGGGCGTTTGGAGGGGACGAGCGAGAAAAAGAGGAGCGTGGTGAAGAACCAGGCGGCGAGGAGGTAGAGCATGTTGCGCTGACGCACGGAGATGTCGGGGTTCTTTTTTGCGGTGAAAACGCTCCAGATTCCGAGCAGGGCGAAGAGGGACCATGGGGCCGTTCGGGCGATGATGTGGGGGATGTAGTAGATGGGGCTGCGATTGGATTTGTCAGTGCCTTTTAACGCGGCGCGTTCGGCGTCGGATTGGAAACGCGCGACGACTTCGGCTTTGACCATGTGTTCGTAAATGGCGTATCCTTCTTTTTGAAAGGCGAACAAGAACCAGAGCAGCAGCGGGACGAACGCCAGCGGCAAACCCCACCACAGGCCCAGGCGCGCGTAGTGTTGTTTGAAGCGGCCTTGATAGAGCCACAGAGCGGAGTAGGCGAGATGGGGGAGGAAGGCGAGGGGGCCTTTAGTCAGGTTGCCGAGCGCGGCGGCGAGCCAGAAGATCCAGATCCACGGGCTGTGGTAACTGTGTCGGCGAGGCGACGGCGCTTCAGCAGCATCGGTTTCGTCGAAGCGTTCGAGGGCCCAGAATTGCATGACGATGAAGCACGTCAGGAGCATGTCGGTGCGGGCGTAGTACATTTGTTTTTCGAACATCGATGTAAGCAGCAAAAACGCGCTGCCCCAGTATGCAGCGCGGTCGCCGAGCTTTCTGCGCGCGAGATCCCAAAGCATGAGCGCGGTCGTCAATCCGGCCAGCAGCGATGGCATTTTCAGCCACACGTCGTCCGGTCCGAAGAGCATCACCAGTGGCGCTGCCAGCCAGTTGTACAGCGGCGGCTTGCTCATGATCGAACCGTCGGCGTGGTGCTGAACGATCCAGTTTCCGTTGCAAACGATGTCGAGGACGTAGTCGGCTTGCTTGGGCTGGTCGCCTTCGTGCAGATCGCTGACCGCGGCGATGCGGATGGCGGCGAGGATGACAAAAAGCAAGGCGATCCAGAGTGCTGAGAGCGCGGGTTTGGAATTGGCAGTAGAAGGGGC
>JANXLS010000539.1 GCA_025355035.1 Planctomycetota bacterium
GACCTCCAGGTTGATCGGCAAAAGCCGATCAAGCAGATCGTGGCCAATCGCCCCTTTGTTGATCGTGAAAACCACGCTCGTGGTGTTCGGGCTGATTGCCCAGGTTCCACCGCCGTGCTTCTGTCCAGTCAGACTTTCGGCTGTGAGAAAGCGGGTCAGCATTGGGTTCTGGTATGCCGTGGGCGAACTAATGTTCGTGACCTGAAAAATCCGACGACCGGCGAGGACGCCGTTACCGAAGCCCTGGTTGATGCGATTATCGTCGTCATGGATTAGATCGACGGGCGTTTCTCCGTCGCGCACGAGGCCCAACAACTCCGTGAACTTGTCCTTGCCTGTGCCTTTTTGGTTCCCTCGTACGGCCGGATGGCGATGCAGCGTATACAGCCCACAGTCCGCAAGAATCTCGGCGACCACGCAAGCGTACATGTTGGCGATGTCAGCTTCGGATTTGCACGATCGGTGAGGACTGCCGCAGAAGCCGGTCCAGCCTGACAGCAGTTTGTCCACGTGGGGTGTTTGTCCGTCCTCGCGTATATTGACGTGAAGTCCGTCGTAAAAGACCTTGGTTGCGGCGTCGTAGCCCGGTGGCTGCACGCGTTGGTTTGTTACATCCAGGACGGGGTTCTTCGAAACGCGCACCAGCACGCGCAGTCTCGAACGAAGTTCCGGCCGACGAAAAATGGCGTTGGCCCAGTCATGCGGCAGCGGGGAAGTTCGCGTTCCATTGCTGGTTTTCCGCACAACGTTAATCTTGCGACCCACGAGTGAAATGAACTTATCTACCGAATCGTGGTACTTAATCTCCAACGCACCGGTCGCCCGGTTTGCTTCCAGAGTAATTAGCGATCCCGCCGGGTCGCAGTAAAGGTTTAGTAATGCCGTAAGCGCACCGCACACGGCAGTCAGTATGTCGTCGTCCGTAGTTGAACTGTCGATGGTAACAAGGAATTTGCCGGCAAGTTGTGATGCCTCCTCCAACTTCGCCCTGGTCTTCTGTTCGAGGTACCCACGGCACGCCGCTTTGAACGCCGAAACCCATCGACCCAGATACGTCTCATTCGCGATCAGCAGCCCGGCCAGCGACGGCCCCGGCTCATTCGTCGGGACGATTGGAAAGCGCTTCGCTTTCTTGCCCTCGGCGCAGTGCTGCCCTCCGAAGCACATGAGTCCAGCTTCGTCGTCGGTGCCAATTTTCAAGTCGGCGGCGGCGCTGTTGTGGAAGGGGCAGCGGGTGGTTTGCGCGCGCGCGCCGAACCACGATCGGAATAGGGTGGTGATTGGATTTTCGAACCAGCGCTCCACGAGGCCATCGAGGGCCTCGACGGAGTAAACGCCGGTTGAGGGTTGGATCTGGCTAACCGTGCGGACGGACTTTGGATTCACAGAGTCAATTGCACGGG
>JANXLS010000575.1 GCA_025355035.1 Planctomycetota bacterium
CGCCGTTGTCGATGAAGGCCTTTCGCGCAGAATCGGTGGCGTTCAATTCAAGGACGGCGACCTGCAAGGCCAAGCGCTGGGAAAGAAAATCGGGATCGCCGTTTGGAGCAAAGCGAAGGGCTATTTTGGGGGCACCGTAAAATAGAGTCGAAATCCGTTCGACTCTGTTGAGTGAATTTTCTCGTGAAAAGAACCGAACCCATTTCGGTTTTGCGTTAGCGATTGACTTCTCCGCTGAACGCAGGCTGAAGCTCGCGCTTCGGCTGAATCTGCGCTTCGCGCGGCATATCTTTTTCGTACTTCGTCGGCGGATACACGGCACCTTTGCGCGTTTCGTACTGGTACCAGCGGCGGTACTGATCGACGCCTTGTGCGCGGGCAACTTCGCCGCTCGACGGATCGTAACCGAAGTCACGCGCCGAGTAACTCTGCACGGCGCGGAACGCTGTTTCTCGGATGCCGTATTCTTTGTCAGCAAGGCATTCGATCAAATCGCCCAGCGAATCTTTGTTCCCGTAAGCGACCGTCAGGCGCAACGCCGGAGCGCGCTGCTCGACGTTATTGCTCTTCAGCAACGGACGAACTTTGCGCGTCACGATCGAACCGACGCCGGGCTTTTGGCCCCAATACATCAGCTGTTCTTCGGCGGTCACAGCAATGCCCGCGCTGGTTTTCTGGAGGTTGTCGACCAGCGTCGAGACGGCCGCTTCCGGCTCCATGTCGTCGCGAACTTCCTTCATCTTCTCGGCTTTGCGCTTGCTGTTGTCCGCGCTACCCGCGCCGAAGCCGGCGTATTGGTCGGTCGGCAGCGGCTTGTTCATCGCCTTTTTCGCCGCTTCTGACGTGCAGCCGGCCAGTATCGCAACCAAGGCCACGCACACCATCGTTCGCACACACAATCCCATATCATCCCCCACTTTTTGAAAGCTTGAGCGCCTATTTTTACTTCTTTCCAGCGTTCTCGTCAAGAGTTTGGTATTTCGAGAACGTGTATTTGTTGTTCTGGTATTTTTTCTGAATCGCCAGAATTTCGTTGTCGTCTTCCGAATCGTCCTTCTTATTGAGTTCGAGACATTTTTCCAACAAATCGAAACCGTCATTGGTCAATTTCGCCAGTTCCGGGTAGATCTTTTTGTCGTTCTTGTCGTCCTTCTTGTTCGCGGCGAGGCCTCGATCTGCGGCGGTTTTCAGTTTCGTCAGCGCTTCTTCTTTGGTCTTTTCGCGCAACGAAATGTTCTCCCACCACGCGTTCCAGCGCGCAAGGTCCCACGTCTTGCGTTCCGCTTCGCGCTTGGGATCGTTCTGGATGTTCGTCATTTTAATCACCGCGTCGCGAATGCCCGCGAAGCCGTCGGCGTGTTTGTTCATCTGCTCTATCAACACGCCGATCACGGGAATGTCCTTGCCTTTGCTGCGCGCCCCCAGCGCCTTCGACAGCGCCCCCAGCGTGTTCCCCTGCGGATTGGTAGCGAACGATTCGACTAGAATTTTCTTCGACCCCTCGTCGCGCAATTCGCCCAACGTGTCGGCGCATTGAACGCGGACGCTTTCGTCGGCGTCGACGATCAGCGGACGCAACTGCGACGCATCGCCGGAAACGCCCGTCACTTGAATGCACTTGAGCGCCAATTTGCGGATGTCGGCCGACGTATCTTTCAGCGCTTTCGTGACGCCTTCAGCGGCCTTCGAATCGGCCGGGCGCTTGCCCAACGCCGTGACGATCTCCCTGCGCACGGATTCTTCCGGACTCGAAACAAGCGGGAGCAAATCGTCGCTCTTGGCCTTGTCGCGAATTTTTTTAAACGCCGAGCCGGCGTCGTTCTTCAGATCCTTGTCGGAGGATGCGACGGCCATCAACAGCGCGCCCGCCGCTTCGGGCAGCGCAGTAAATGCGAGGCCTTTGCGAGCCTTTGATTTAATCCCAGCATCGGAATCTTTGGTTGCGACGGCGACCAACGAAATGCAAACGCCCGGTGACGGAATGCCAGCGAGCGTTTCGACTGCCGCGGATCGGACTTTCGCGTCCGCGTTCTTCGTCTCCGGCAGCAATGCGGCGGCCATCATCGCGAGGCGCGTCGCGTCGCTTTCCTGCAACTTGCGGTCAGCGTCGTCCTTCGTGATCGATTTTACAACCACACCGAGGCGTTCCACAAACGCGCACTTTCCCGCGGCGTCAAGCTTCGGCAGAGTCTGCGTCAATTCTTCAAGCGCCGACGTTCCAAGCGCGTTGCTCTCCTGCGCGATCAGCGACATTCCGTAAGCAGAGGCATCGCGCGTCAGCGGGTCCGTACTCCCCAAGCGCTGGTCGAAAATATGGTATGCCGCACCGTCGTGGCGCGAGTACAAAGCGTCCGCAGCTTGCTGGCGTTCGGACAACGTCGCGGCCGATTCAATGGCATTGATGTACCGCGAGCGCATGAACGGCCCATAGCCAAAAATCGCGACAAGCAGCAGCACGGCAGCAGCGATGCCGCCAATCTTGTACGACGTCGGAATTGCAGCAGGCGACGAGGGTCGCGTGGCTCTGCGCCCCGAGTTCGGGCGATGTATCGGAGCGTCCTCGGATTCGCTTTCGATTTCGTCTTCGGCGGGACGTGCAACAATAGGTCTGGGCGAAATTCCGCTCGGGCGGCGAGTGCCTGCCGTTACGGGACGACGTATATTCTTACCGGGCAGCTCAGCCACCGTCGGTTCTCCATAAGTTCAATCGGATGAGACGATCAAAACTGTTATGTTAACAAATGTTTCACAGCAAGTCGAGACAAATCCAGTCGGGCAACGAGAATAGAATTGCACGTGAAATTCATACGGGCCTTACTGCGAGTTGATTCGTCTTGTCATTCCTTTCTTCAAGCGTAAAAATTGGAAAAGTACACCTATAATTACGATTGAAGTGAAACCGAGGTTTTGCAGAGTCCAGAACGATTGCGCGTGGGCTTCCTGCAGGACCGGCGCACGCGTTCCGGGTTCAACAGTGCTTACCGTCGGATGCGGAAGCGCTTCAGTCTCAGCCGCGGAAAACGTCAACGGCGTGGTGCTGCTCAATAGCCTGTTTTCAAGCCGCATTTTTCCGTCCGAACGAATCGCCGCGATGTACGTAGCCTCCCAACGATTGCCCGGCGAGAATTCCATCTCGTTCAACATATTCTGCGTCATCACCAGCGTCCTGATCGGTTCTGCCACCGAGTAAACGATCTCGTACGTCACGTAGGTTCGCGCAATGTCCAGTACGTGAATCGATGTTTCGTCCGGTTCGACAATCTTGCCGATGGCCCCAATTACTCCCGCGCGATTGTTCACGTTCACGCTGAAGTGGCTGAGCAGATACGAGCCGTGCTTGCGACACGCGTTCGCCGTGATCGTGAACGCATCGTCGTTCCCCGCAGGAATCTTTTGTTCGACAATCAATTCTTCAGTTGCTACGGAAATGTTCAGCGTGATCGCGTGTTTGTCGTTGTCGACGAGAACAACGACTTTCCCCTGCGACAGCGGATGCGCAAACACATTTCCGCCCAACGCGACCGCAATCAAAACCCAAGCGAGAACTGTCGCGCCGATCGCTGCAGCGAGCCGGTCCATTACCACCATCGACCCGCGCATTGCTACCTTGACACGCGAGCGAAGAGAGCCGGCGCCGTTGCCCTCTCCTGTTGTTGAGGAGAGGGCCGACGCAGGTACCCCTGCGCGGGGTGAGGGGAGAGCGTGAGACTTTAGCTGCGCGCCCGTCCCCAGCAAGTGTGGACAATCGTGAACCATGTATTTCCTGTCGATCAATTACTTGCCATCTTGCGTCTTCAACTTCTCTGCTTCCTCGGTCAGTCTCTTCGCTTCGTCCGTAAACTGTTTTGCGCGTTCCAAAAGCTGTTCGCGTGTCAGCTTCAGAGGCGGACCGCCCGGTTCGCCGCCAAAGCCACCGCCCGGACCACCCGGACCGCCGGGACCACCGCCACCCGGAGGGCCAAATCCAGGACCGCGCGAAGGAGGTCCAAACCCCGGTCCGCCACCAGGGCCGCCACGCGGACCACGCCCATCCATCTTGCGAAAGCTGGCATCCGGTTCACCGCGAAACGCTCGCGGAATAAACGGATAGTCTTCCGTGATATAGTAGTGGTAAGTGCCTTCGGGATACTCCAGCGTTGCCCCCATGCGACCGTTGCAATCATCCAGATCGCCCTGACCTTTGACATACTCCCAATCCGCAGCGAACTTGCCGTCGTACTTGCCAGGCGGAGCGCCCGCCGGTCGTTCGCCGTCTTTGACTTTGTAACTGCCCTTCATCTTGCGCACACCGCTCTTCACATCGTTCGGATCGGTGTACCCGTACTGCGAATAAATCGGAAAGCCATCCGCCGCGTATCCGACAAGCACCATCTTCTGCTTATCGACCGAGATCCGATCGATCATACCCGTCGGCAGAGCGTGGTAATGATATTTGCCACCCGGCTGAACATGTCCGTTACTCGAATCCAGCCCGAGATTCAACCCGCCGGTCAGCGCTTCGTACTTCCATTGAAAATTGCCATTCCACATCTCAGCCGTTCCGGGATCGAAGGGTACGCCATTTAACGCCACGCCAAAAAGATTCGGACCTTGTACATGCTTTGCCGCTTCGTTCGCCTTCGGATGCACCGGCATTTTAAATTCATATTTCTGCTCTGAAATCGCATTCGGATTCCCCGGGTTCGGAAATACGCCCGGCTCGTGATCCGGGATACCATTGGCCGTGATGTATCGAAAATCGCCGCGCACCTCGATCACCGCTTTAGGCTTAAACCCCGCCACCTTCTCAGGAACCGGCGCAACATCCGCAGCGAGACACGAAAGTGCAACGAACCAACAGACCCCAAGTCGTTTCAACATGACAATGCTCCAAGGACGGTTGATGATGTCCGTTTTTAGAATGTGCCACCTCGCCATCCAGTTACAGACTTTCTCAAAGTATTTCTAAACCGTTCCATCTCATCGCATTCAAGCCTGCACCTCAAACCTCGATCACCTTCAACCTCTGCCACTTCATTTCAATTCACGTTTCACAAGTTGCACATATGTGCACAAAGCCGCCAAAATCTCCTACCCGCCCCGCGCCACATTCCATTCCAGTTCACGTTACAAAAGATGCACAATGTGTAGATAATCAAATAAATGAAATATAGATACTGATATAAATTACCATAAAATAGCACTAAATTTAGACGATTCTTCCTCGATTTCATTCAACAATTTAAGCAAAAATGAATAATCGTTTCGGAAGCCCGGGCTTTTTCAAACACTCTTTATCAACGCGAAGTGTGTTGAAATCGACGGGTGGGAAGCGGGTGGCCAAGGCCGGGCGAGCATACAGGAAATCCCACCGCGGGGATAGAGGGCGCATTCGCCCGATACCCCGGGATGGTCCAGTTTTAGAGTAGCCGACCCCGGAGGGGTCTTCGGAGAGATTCCTCCGTGTTCGTACGCATTAGTGTTAGGGCGAGTGAATAATAATCTCCGTTTCAACCCCCCATTATAACTTATTCTCTTTCCGATGCTCCTTCAACCCCGTGCAATGCATCGCCATCATGTCCGGCTTGTGCTTGTTCAACGAGCGTTCGATGTTGTACCCGTCAATGCTGCGGTCAGTCTTCTTGATCGCGTCGGCTGCCGCTTGAATCTTTGCCGCGGCGGCGACCAATTCGGTCCAACCTTCTTCCGCGGTCTGCCAAGGGTTCACTGCGCTGTCGGCCATTCTTTTTTTCTCCAAAAATAGTGTGTCCGATGGATTTATCATCCCCATCCACCGAATTCAAATGACGAAAGCACTTTATCGCAACATTATCGGTCGTTCATGCATTCAAATTTAGCAAAAATCCGCGGCTTCCCCCAACTTAATCCAACTTTTCTTGCTTGAAATCCATCCGAATTCAGCTAAAAGTAAACTGACCAATATTTCTGGAGGGGATGTTGTTTCAAAGCGCTATGTATAATCTGCGATTGAATTTACGACGATCGTCGCGATTTGAACACTGTGCCTGTTTTTGACGCATGGAACAGTCGTTTTTGCACTCCAAAAAGCATGCGGTCAGAATCTAACGTTTACGATCGAAAGAACCGATAGTTAGTGATGGAACAGTTCTTACGACCGTATGCTTAGAAAAGAGGGGTACCTGCGATGTCACTCGTCCTGAAAGTCGCTTGTCCAACATGCGGCTTTCATTCGGATTCGATGATCGGCTCTGAGATCCGTTGCGACCAATGCGGCAACGACTTTCGGGCGTTCGGTCACGGCGAAAGTTCTTCGCGCATCATCTCGGTGACTCCGGATGAACTCGAGCACATTCCCTACTCCCAACGCAGCACCGCTGTCCCGCGCAGTTCTGCTTCATCCCAGATTATCTCCGATCCCGCGCTCCTCGACGACCTGCTCCTGCGCGATTTGCCCCTCCGCGACAACGCCCGCTGGGCCGGTCGCGTTCGGATGATCAAGAAACTCGGCCATGGCGGCATGGGTGCCGTCTATCGCGGCTACGACGAATCGCTCTGCCTCGATGTCGCCGTCAAAATTCTCCCCATTCCCCCCGGCGGCCGCGAGATGCACTTCGCCGACCGCTTCCGCCAGGAAGCCCGCATCTCCGCCCAGATCAACAGCCCCAACGTCGTGCGAACCCGCGACGTCGGCGAAAACGGCACGCTCGTCTACCTCGTCATGGATTTCATCGACGGCATGACCGCCCGCCAACTCCTCGATCGCAAAGGCCTGATTCCCGTCCCGCAAGCCTTGCAGATCGTTCACGACGCCTCGTTGGGCATGCAGGCTGCACACGAACGCGGAATCGTTCATCGCGACGTGAAACCCGAAAACATTCTCGTCGCCAACGACGGCCGCGTCTTGCTCGCCGACCTCGGCTTGGCCAAGGCCTCCGGCGGCCGCGCCTCCGAGTCCATGATGCCCGTCACCCGCATGGGCCTGCTGCTGGGCACTCCCGAATACATGAGCCCCGAACAGTGGGACATCGGCTCGCACATTACCCCGCGCTCAGACATCTGGTCGATGGGCGTGACGCTGTGGCTGCTCTTAACCCGCCACGCGCCCTTCGAAGATTCCGACTTGGGCCTGCTCGCGAAGAAAATCAAAGAAGCCCCTCTCCCAGACATCCACACCATTCGCCCCGACGTGCCCGAAAAAGTCGCCGCAATTCTGTATCACTGCATGGCGAAGAATCCCCAGCGCCGCTACATGAACTCCGCCGCGTTGGTCAGCGCGTTAAGCAACGCGATGATGCACCCGGAACAGACCGACGACGAATTTTCAGTCCCGCCGCTCACACAATCCAGTCTCTCGATCGCGAAGTCGCCCGATTCCCTGCAAGCCGCGCGAACCGAAGTCCTCGCCCCAGCCGCGTCGGCCAAGCCCCTCGTCGCCGCGCAAATCCGGAAACTCGCGCCGCCTTCAAAAGTCGTCCCGATCAAGTCCGTCATCCCCGCGTACGTCGAACCGCCGCGAGCCATGCCGACACCCATCAACGGGCCGCCCAAGCGCAAATCCGAAATCATCCTGCGCAAAAAGAAGACGACCACGACCCGCAAACTCGCTTGGATCAGCGCTGCCGCCGTGGCCGCTTGCGTCACTTTCGCTGTCTTCCAATTCTCCGGATTCGCCCCGGGCGGCCTGGGCAATGGCAGAGCCCCAACTACGGTTGTCGCCACGTCCAACGATCCGAAAACCTCCGTGCCTGCCAAGAGCCTTGAACCCGAAATCGCCTTGGAAATCACGTCGCCCCAGCGCGTCAAGGTCGGCGAAAAAGCCGTCCTCGCCGCCGAAATCAAAGGTGTCGACGATCCGTCCAAATTCGAAATCGTCTGGACCTCCGGAAAAGACACGCCCCAGACCGGCGCGAATATCGCTGCCCAATTCGACGCCGATAAAGATTACGACGTGACCGTCACGCGCATCGACGGCGCCAAGAAAGTCGTGACCAAACACGTCCGCGTCGAAGTCGATTTGGCCGTCCTCGCGATTGAGGGCACCGGCAACGACCAGGCCGGCCCCAAGCGCCTCGAAGCCGCCATCGCCGGCGGAGCCGGTCTCGACAAAACCGAAGTCCGCTGGTTCGACATCAAAAATCCGAATGAAATCCTCAGCAACAAGAACGTCTTCGAACTTCCCAACGAGAAAGCCAAACCGGGATCGTACGTCTACGTCTGCCAAGCCCGCCGCAAAGGTGCGCGCGACTGGAGCGGCGCCGCATCCGACAAACTCCCCGTCATCATCCAGGCCGCCGTCCCCGCTGAATTCACGCAAGCCGTCAAAGACGCCGAAAAATTTATGAAGGAAGCCGAGGCCGCAGAGACCGGCACCGCCGCTCAACTCGCGTTGAAAGACGCGCTGGAATGCTTCGACAATGCGCAACGCATCATGCCCGAAAACGGCGACGTGCAGCATCGCAAACAGGAAGCGCAGCGCCGCGAAAAAGCCGAATCGAACTACGCGAAACTCCTGAACGAATCGCGCGAAAGTTTTTATCAGGCCGAAGCCAACAGCAGCGATCCGTATGAAAAACTCAAAGCCCTGGATTCCGCGCTGAAGCCCTGCTCCGCCGCAGAAACCTATTTGCAGGCGAACGAACTCCAGGTCCATCCCGAACTGAAGGCCGAAATCAAACGCATCGAAGGCGCGATCGTCGCCTGCCGCGAAACGATTTCCCAAGCCAAAAAGAAGCAGACCGAATTCGACGGCCGCGTCACCAAAGCGCGCAGCTACGTCAAGGAAGCCGAAAAATACAACAGCCTCTCCGTCGCCCTCCCCCATTGGGAAAACGCGCGCGACACCTTCTCAACTATGAAAAAAGATTATCCCGATCTGGCGTCAAATGAAGGCTTCAAACTGGAGTTCAAGAAAGCCGAAGAAGAGTACAACAAAGCCTTCCTCTTCGTCAATTTCGGTATCACCCCAGCCCGACCGGAAGACTCGATCTACCAAAAACAGCCGCACTCCACCCCAACCCCACGCGGCGGCCAACAGTTCCAAACATCCAACAAAAAAGAAACCGGCACGCTGCTCGATCAATAAAAAATATGCGAGCCACCGCCCTCCGCTCTTAGTCCCGTTAGGGACGGTACCATGGTAGCCCGGCACTTCCGTGCCGGGAACGGGCGAACTGAAATGGGCTGCGCCATGTCAGTCGTCCCTATTCAAACACCGCCAACAAATCCCCCGACTCAACGATATCGCCCTTCTTCAGCGGCACTTCGCGCACGATTCCGTCCTTCGGTGCCGCGACGTTCACCTGCATCTTCATCGCTTCAAGCACCATCAGTACGTCATTCTTTTTGACGGCTGTCCCCGCCGTGACTTTCACATCGGCGATCAATCCCGGCATCGTGGCCCCGAGATGATGCGCGTTGCCCGGATCGGCTTTGCGTTTCACGACTGCCGCCGACTTCACCAACTTGTCCTTGATCGACACTTCGCGCGGCATGCCATTCAATTCGAAATAGACTTTGCGCGTGCCGTCCTTCGCCGGTTCAGCGACGGAAACCAACTTCACGATCAGCGTCTTCCCAGGTTCGATCTCGACTTTGATCTCTTCGTCGATGTCCATCCCGAACAGGAAATTCTTTGTCGGAATCGGCGTGGCGTCGCCGTACACTTTTCGCGAATTCGCGAAATCGCTGAATACTTTGTCATACAAAGCTGCGGACAAGGCATCCCGGCTGGAGATTTCAGGCCCAAACTTCTTCGTCAATCCATCCTGCAAATCGCTTAGATCAATCGACGGCAACAAGGCGCCCGCGCGCTTCTTCAGCGGCTTGCGGTCCTTTAAAATCACCGCCTGCAACTTCGGATCGAACCCGCCGGGCGGGAAGCCTATATGCCCTTCGAAGAATTGCACGACCGATTCCGGGAAGCTCAGGTGCTTGCCCTTTTCGATGACGTCTTCGGACTTCAAGCGATTCGTGACGAGGAACAACGCCATGTCGCCGACGACCTTCGAACTCGGCGTGACTTTAACGATGTCGCCGAAGAGGAAGTTCACCGCGCGGTACTCGCGTTTGATGTCGTCCCAACGATCCGCCAACCCCAGCGACTGCGCCTGCTGCTGCAAGTTCGTGTACTGACCGCCCGGCATTTCGTGCTCGTACACTTCCGCCGTTCCGGCCTTCATATCGCTCTCGAACGGATAGTAATATTTGCGCACGTTCTCAAAGTAATCACCAATCTTGTTCAGCGCGTTCAAATCCAATTTCGTGTCGCGCGCTCCGCCCTTCAATTGCGAAACTAACGCGTTCAAATTCGGTTGCGACGTCAGGCCGCTCATGCTGGCAATCGCCATGTCGGCAATGTCCACGCCCGCTTCCGTCGCCTTCAAAATCGACGCGCCCTGCGTGCCGCAGGTGTCATGCGTGTGGAAGTGAACCGGCACGCCGACTTCATCCCGCAACGCTTTGACCAGTTTCTCCGCCGCGTACGGCTTGCACAGCCCGGCCATGTCCTTAATGCCGATGATGTGTGTGCCGCGCTTCACGAGTTCCTTCGCCATCGTGACGTAATACTTCAGATCGTACTTGCTGCGCGTCGGGTCGTTGATGTCAGCCGTGTAGCAGATCGCCGCTTCGCAAATCCGATCCGTTTTCAACACCGCTTCAATGGCGACTTCCAATCCCGGCAGCCAGTTCAAACAATCGAAGATGCGGAAAATATCCATCCCCGCGGCAGCCGATTCTTTGATGAATTCATGCACGACGTTGTCCGGATAATTCGTGTACCCGACCGCCGACGATCCGCGCACGAGCATCTGGAACAGAATGTTCGGAATCTTCTCGCGCAAACGCGCCAGGCGATCCCACGGGCATTCTTTCAAAAAACGCATCGCCGTGTCGAACGTCGCGCCACCCCACATTTCCATGCTGAACAAGTTCGAACAATTCCGCGCGTAATAATCCGATACCGCCAGCATGTCGTAACTGCGCATGCGCGTGGCCAGCAACGATTGGTGCGCGTCCCGGAACGTCGTGTCCGTGACCAGCAGGCGCTTCTGATTGCGCGCCCACTTTGCAAGACCTTCCGGACCTTCGCGCTGCAAGATCTGCTTCGTGCCGCTGGGAATTCCCGGCGCGCAATAATCCACGCCCGCGACCGCTTCCAAATCTTTTGTAATCGGTGCCGCCGGAACCGTCGCGTGAGTCGGAGCGCGCAGTCCTTCGCCCACAATCGGATTTCCGTTGACCGTGATTTCAGCGATGAAATTCAGCAGCTTGTTCGCGCGATCGCGCGGCTCGCGCCACGTGAAGAGACTGGGATTCGCTTCGATGAATCCCGTGTCGCACTGCCCGGCCAGGAAATCCGGATGGCGCAGCACGTTCTGCAAAAAAGGAATGTTGCTCGACAGCCCGCGAATACGGAATTCGCTGAGCGCCCGATACAACCGCGCCGCCGCCTCCAGAAAATCGCTGCCCACGCTCGTCGTCTTCACCAGCAACGAATCGTAATACGGCGTGATCACCGCGCCGCCGTAAGCCGACGCGCCATCCAGCCGGATGCCGAACCCTGCCGGAGAACGGTAGGTAT
>JANXLS010000611.1 GCA_025355035.1 Planctomycetota bacterium
GAAAAAACTCGCCGACAAATTAAGTGTGCCGTTCTGGTTTTATCGATTGCCGGAAGAGATCGGATTGAACGATGACGATTACGAAGATTACGGACACATGAAGCCCGAGGGTGCCGCGAAAGCGACGAAATTCATCGGTGCAACTATTCGAGAATTGATGAAGTGAAACAAGGAGAGTTCAGATGTCGCATAAAGTTGCTGTGCTGGGTTTGGATTGCGCGGAACCGTCGCTGGTCTTCGATCGCTTCCGGCCGCGATTGCCGGTGTTGTCGAAATTGATGGACACGGGCATGTGGGGGCGGCTGCGCAGTTGCGATCCGCCGATTACGTGCCCGGCATGGATGGTGATGATGACCGGCACCTCGCCCGGCGAACTGGGCATCTACGGTTTTCGCAACCGCACAGACTACACCTACTCGGGACTCGGCATCGCGACGTCGTCGTGGGTGAAACACGAAACGGTGTGGGATGTGCTCTCTCGAAATCAGCGCGATTGCATCACCTTCGGCGTTCCGCTGACCTTCCCGCCCCGACCGTTGCGCGGCAACCAGATCGGCTGTTTTTTGACCCCCGGCCCCGAAAGCAATTTTACGTATCCCGCGAGTCTGAAGCCCGAAATCACAGCTGCCTGCGGTGAGTATATTCCCGACGTTCGCGACTTCCGCACCGACGACAAAGTCGGATTGCTGAAACGCGTTTTCGAAATGACCGACAGCCACACGACGTACGCAAAATGGCTGTTGAAAAACAAGCCGTGGGATTTTTTCATGATGGTCGAGATGGGCACGGACCGCATCCACCACGGTTTTTGGAAGTACTTCGACAAGGAACACCCGCGCTACGAATTCAATCCGGCGTTGCAGAATTGCATGGAGGACTATTACGCCCACGTGGATTCGTGTCTCGGCAAGATCATCGAGGACATTCCCGACGACGCGTGGATCGTGATCGTCAGCGATCACGGCATCAAACGCATGATCGGCGGGATCGCGTTCAACGAGTGGCTGATTAAGGAAGGCTACCTCGTGCTGAAATCGCGCCCGTCGAAACTGACGCCGATTGGAAAGTGCGATATCGATTGGAGCAAAACGACCGCATGGGGCGACGGCGGGTATTACGGCCGATTGTTCCTGAACATCAAAGGCCGCGAACCGCAGGGCCAGATTCCGCCGGAGAACGTCGAGGCGTTCAAACAGGAACTGACCGCAAAAATCATGAAACTCGGCGACGAGACCGGCAAGCCGTTCGCCGTCCCAACACAAGTGCTGCGTCCCGAAATTATCTACGAAAAAGTAAACGGCATCGCGCCGGACCTGATCGTGTATTTCGGCGGCTTGTACTGGCGCTCCGTCGGTAGTGTGGGCGGTGACAATCCATCAGTCCACACGTTCGAAAACGACAGCGGCCCCGACGACGCGAACCACGCCGAAGAAGGCATTTTCATCTGCTCAACCAAAGCGCGCATGAAGGCAAATATGAAAGGCTCCGGCGAACAGAAAGGCATGCATCTGCGTAGTGTTGCCAAAACGGTATTGAAGATGCAGGGCGTCCAACCGCCGGCGAGCATGGGTGGAGCGGCGTTTGACTTGAGCGGATTTTAAACGACTTTAATAACGGGGTGCGTTATGAGGTAACGTATGATCATGAGTTTCGCGGACAATGAAACCAAAACTCTCTTCGTCAGCGAAAAATCGCGCAAGATACCATCTGAAATCCACGAACGCGCTCGCATCAAATTGCAATTTCTGAACGCTGGCCGATTGTTTAGATCGCATCGTTCGGATGCCGACGAAAATTCCTGCCTAAAAAGGAACATCAACCATGCGCTTTTTTAGCGGCATTCAATTCCACCTTTCAACCGCGCTCGTCTGCATGATCGTTGCAGGCGAGTTGCTTTATTTGAATACGATTCAACGAAAGTGTACGACCTACGATTATTATTCGTTCAGTGAGGGTTGGTCCAGGGCTTTTCAATTCTCCTAATTTTTCATAGACAAAATGCCGATTCTTAACTCAAGGAGGTTGAGAATCTTGAGTGCAAACACAACGGCAGAGGCCC
>JANXLS010000623.1 GCA_025355035.1 Planctomycetota bacterium
GGTGAGCATCATGAAGTGAAATGCGCTTTCGGTGTCCCACAATCCGAGCTCGTGCGCTTGGAGGATCGCGTTGGTTTCGCTGACACTCAGGACGCCGAGAAAGTGGATGGGCGTCCACGTCGCCGCCCATTTGCGAGCTTCGTCGGCGTGGAATTTCTCGGCGACGGGGTCGCGGCTTTCGTCTTTGGCGTAGGCGGACATAAAGATGTGGTACGTAGGATTGAAGACGGTCCAGCGCGCCGCGAAGATCAACGCTCCGCTGGCAACCAGCGATGCGAAAACGCCGAGGCGGCCGATGGGTTTTCGATTGCGCCACATCTCAAACGAAGCGCCGAGAATCAAGCCCATCGCAGCGCCGCCGAAGTGACCCCAATTGTCCATCCGCATTAAGCCCAGAAGACCAATCCCGAACAGGAAGAGCAGTTGAAACGCTTCCGCTCGGACGGCGGAGCTTCGCCACGCGTAACGCAACACCGGCGCTCGCAAAATAACCACCGCGAGATGCGCGCCCATGATTCCACAGAGGCTGCCCGATGCGCCGATCGACGGATGCCCTCCGAAGATCTGGCTGAGGCAGACGCCCGCCGCGCCGCTGAGCAGATAGATCGTGCCGTAGTTCGAAGTGCCGAAATACATTTCAGCGTCCGGCCCAGCGCGCCACAGGAAATTCATGTTCATGAAAATATGCATGAGGCCACCGTGCAGGAACATCGGCATGATCAGGCGGTACCATTCGCCCTGCCATAGTCCTTCACGTTGACTGGCTCCCAGCGCGGCGAGCACGTCGCTGTTCATCGACATGATGTTTTTCGATTGCATCGCCGAGACAGCGTACAGCGCGATGTTGATCGCCAGCGACGCCATCGTGAACGGAGCGAGCGAGGCGAGATCGGAATTGGAGCGAGCCATTCTTTTTGTTCGACTCCTTATGGAAAATGAGTCGTAAATCGTATCCGGTATAAACGGCGGTTCAAAGTTCAAAGTTCAAAGTTTGGAAAGACCAGTTCCAAGGTTATGTCGCTTGCTCGAAACTTGAGGGAAAATTATATTTTACGCCAGCGATTCGTATGCTTCATAGGCGAAATGCGCTTGACTTTTTTTGCTGGGATTGCGTGCGTCCGATATAGCGTCAAAAGCGCGATAATTTATTCAAGCGCGCGGCAGGTCCCGTCGAAAAATACATCATGATTGCACAAGAATCGTCCCGGGGGGGAAACGGTTCGGATCATTTCATCGAGCATTTCCTCTCCTATCTATCGAGCGAACGAGGCTGTTCGCCACACACGACCAAAGCTTACGCTGAGGACCTCACCGCGTTTCTCGCATTCGTTGACGCGCGCGGAGAGTTGCCTCGGTTCCCCAACCGTCTGGATCGGTTGGTCATCCGCGGATTTTTGGCCGATCAGACGGAGAAAGGAACCGGAAAACGAACGCTCAGCCGGCGCCTCTCAGGCCTGCGCAGTTTCTT
>JANXLS010000631.1 GCA_025355035.1 Planctomycetota bacterium
TGAAGCTCATCCCCTGCAATAAAATCCCCGGCGACAAATGCAAAACCCCCTGGGATTTCTGCTGCGTCCCCGTCAACGAAAAAGCCGCCAACATCGCCATCGTCCGTGTCGTCGATGCCAAAGGCAAGCTCCTCAAATCCTCCCTCAAAGGCGTCAACGGCCTCGACAACCTCACCATCGTCGTCGTCAAAGGCAAAGTCGCCAAAGCCGACGCCACAAACCTGATCATCAACGCCACCGGCATCTACATCGAACCCGCTGCCAAATAATCCCCCCGCCCTTGCGCTCTCCTGTTGCGCAGAGCGCCGACGCATGTATTCATGCGAGCTTTCGCGAGCCGCCGCCGTTCCCCTCTCCTGTTGGGGAGAGGGCCGACGCAGGTACCCCTGCGCGGGGTGAGGGGGAAGCGCGCGAATTCAACACTGCGCCCATCTCACGAGGGGTTCGGCAATGTTCCCCCCAAACAACCGCTCCGCATTCCCCGTCGTAAACGCCCGCACCGCCTCCAGCCGCACATTCCTCACGTCCGCAATCTTCTGAACCACCGCCGCCAAAAACGCCGGCTCGTTCCGCTTCCCGCGCCACGGCTGAGGCGGCAGATACGGGCAATCCGTCTCCAGCACCAACCGATCCTCCGGCAGCAACGCGATCGCCTCCCGAACTTCATTCGCCTTCGGATACGTCATCACCCCGCCCACGCCGAAATACAACCCCATCTCCGCCGCGCGCGTCCCATATTCTTTCGTCGCCGTGAAACAATGCCACACCCCATGCAGCGCGCGCCCCGTCTTCGCCCGATGCCCTTCCAACACCTCCAGCATCTCGTTCTCCGCCGCCCGGCAATGCAAAATAAACGGCTTCTTCAATGCCTCAGCCAATTCCAAATGCGCCCGGAACGATTCAAATTGCTTCTCGCGCGGAGCCGTATCACGATAAAAATCCAACCCCGTCTCGCCAATCCCAACAACACGCGGCGATCCCGCCATCGACGCCAACACCCCCATCGTCTCCGCGCTGAAACACCCCGCTTCGTTCGGATGAATCCCAATCGCCGTCCGCACCGCCGGAACTCGCTCCGCCAGCGCCACGCACTTCCGCCAATCCTCCGGCTCCGTCCCGATCGTCACGAACCGATCAAACCCCGCCGCCGTCGCGCGCTGTATCACCGCCTCGCAATCCGTCTCAAAATCCGCCGACGTCAAATGGCAATGCGTATCAATCATGTGAATTCATCCCCACCACTTTATTTCTCTCGCAAAGCCGCATAGAACGGCAAGAAAAAAAGAGAAAGTATTTTAAAGCGTCCATCAGCACCAAAGAATTCTCAAAACGTTTTTTGCCTTCGTTTTCACTCCTCTTTTCTTTGCGCCTTTGCGTCTTTACAGGCCCTAAATTCCTGAAATTCCAAAATCTCCGCCAGCGGCCGGATCCCCGTCGACGCCCCCACCGCCTGCACGCAATGCGCGCTCACCGCGTTGCCCAACCTCGCCGCCGCGCTCGGAGCCAACCCGCGCATCATCCCGGCGATCATCCCGGCGATAAACGCATCGCCCGCCCCCAGCGTATCCACGCAATTCACACGGTACGCCGGGATCTCAAAGTACCCTTCGTCCGACAGCACCGCGCAGCCCTTTTCGCCCAATTTCACCCCCGCGATTTTCACCCCGCGCCCGCGCAACGTCTCACACATCGCGCGCGGTTCCGTCTGCCCCGTCATCGCTATCGCTTCGATCTCCGACGGAAACAAAATGTCAAAATGCGCGTAACACGGCCCCAACATCCGCTCCCAATCCGCACGCGTAAACCGATCGTTGATCGCCAAATCTCCCACCGTCTGCGCCCCCGCCGCGTGAGCCGCCTTCAACACGCTCGCCAGATTCTCGCCTTCCAATTTCGGCACCAACGCCAACCCATGCAACCCCACCCATTTCGCCCCGGTAAACAACCCCGTGTCAATATCGCCAGGCCCCAACGTCGCATTCGCTCCCAAGGTATGCAAAATCCGCCGATTCCCCCCGCGCGGAACCATGATGAACGAAAACGACGTCGAATCGCTCGCCGACCGCACCAACCCCCGCGTATCGACCCCGCTCGCCGCATGCACTTTCGCGCAATAATCGCCCAACCCATCCGCCCCAACCTTCGCCGCAAGCCCCACCGAAAACCCCAGCTTCGCCAGCGCAATCGCCGTATTGTTCGCGCACCCGCCCAGATGCATTTCGACGCGATCAAACAGCGCCAACGCCCCTTCCTCTGGAATCGTGTCCACATACACGCCCACCGCATCCACCACAATATTTCCAATACAAATCACATCTGGATTCGCCATAAAACCCTCGCCTTAAAAAAATGTCAAAGCGCCACCCCGCCGTTCAATGTCAAATATCAAATGACAACCGCCCTTAATCCGCCCCATTCCTCCCCACCACAACCCCACCCTCCATCTTATACGGTTCAAACGCCATAATCGCCGCATCAACCTCCGCCATCGTCATCCCACTTTTCTCGTCCACCACCGCCTCTTCACCTTCGCCCAACACCTCCTCGATCAACCTCAGTTCCAATTGATGCGGCGTCATCCCATACACCACCTGACAAGCGCGATAAAGTCTTCTATAAGAAGCAAACCCCATCTCATTCGCCCACGCATTCTGCGAAAACCGAGGCCACTTCCGCTCAGCCTTGATCGCATCCCAAACCGCCCAAATCCCTTCTTCAATCGTTCCCAAAGATGCACCGTGCGCACTGGATTCTTCGCCGTTCAAACTTTGAACTTTAAATTTTGAACTTTGAACCGCCCTTCTCACCCCCGCCTTCAATTTCCCCCTCAAAGTCTCCGCCCGAACCGAATCCATCACCTGCACCAACGAATTCCCCGTCAACTCTTTACAAAACCGCGACAACGCCGAAGGCGCGATCTCCATCGCCCGACACACCTCCGCAATCGGGTCCCAAAACACCGTCCGCTCCGCCCGATCCGGGTCTTCCTCATGCCGTTTAAACGCCTTCCGAATAAACAAAAGCGCCCCCTTATAAAGCGCCCTCAACTTCTTCCGCCGCACGTCCACAGTATCCGACTTCTCCGACCCCGGAAAAATCCCCGAAGCCATCATCCATTTCGCCGGAGCCGTTTCACTCTTCTTCAAAAAAGCAATCATATCCTTCCGAAAAACAGGATTCCTCGGAATCATCTCCACCGTATATTTATGATCATAAAAAAACTGCAACTCCTCCGGCATCATCTTCAAAGCCCGAGCCGTCTCCCAAAGCGCCTTCCGATTCCGCTCAAATTCCTCAAACTCCGCAAACCCCAAATCCGACGGCAAAGCCGCCGGATCAAACCCCGGAAGAGCACATTTCTGTTGCATAGAAGTAGAAGTTGTTGTTGCCGCCGAAGTCGTCGCAGACGACTCCTCAACCCGGTGTTGCGAAGCAACACGAGAATCCAAATTTAAAACCATAGCACACCTCGAAATGAATCAAAAAGCCCCGAAGGACAATCTGATCGGATTCCAAGGACGAGTCTTGCACCCGT
>JANXLS010000640.1 GCA_025355035.1 Planctomycetota bacterium
ACAAATCTGCTTGCGGCGGGCTGCGCGGTACTTCGTCAGACTCGCTTAACGTAGTCTCCAAATACGTTTCGCTCGTCTTCCTCGTCCCGCTTGCCCGGCGCGGCGCATCTTTGTCTCCATCCATTTGAAAAACGCTCTAAATATCTTCCTTCGGCCCCGACTCGAATAAATCAAAAATCACGGCGCAATATTGTGGCGTTTATTTCCTAACAGGCTCTTATTGAAACTTGAGCGATTTGACGATGGCTTTGAAGGCGTCGGGTTCGGTGGCGTTGGGTGTGCTGCATTGCACTTTGACGAGCATCAGATTGGTGGCTTGAAACAGGTAGACGGTGACGTTCGTTTTCTTGGTCTTGTCGATTTCGGTGAACGTGACTTTTGCGGACTTTTTAGTGCCGGGCGTTTCGATGAATTCGATCTTGTCGTTTTCGACTTTTCCGCCGCGGACGTCCTGCGTTTTCTTCGCGCTGGCGACCAGCGATTCCGGTTGGTGAGCAACCAATTCGTGCTTCAATTCAGCGAGTCCGACGAGGAACATGTCGAACGTTTTTTGGTTGACGCAGAGGTAGTTCTGGCCGGCTTTGTCGAACGTCATCCAACTCCATCCGGGTCCGGGAAGATCAATGGATGCTCCGGCGGATTTCAAAACGAGCCGCGTGCCTTCGAGCATGTCTTTGGGAACGGGGACCGGCGTGACGGGTTTTTCGGCGGCGTGGGCCGCGTTGTACTTCGTCAACGAAAACAGAGTGAGCGAAATCAGGAGGAGTGTTTTCATGGGCGCGGCTTCCGAATTGGAGTGAGGCGTAGTTCTAACGTGGAACGGGGCGATTGTCCAAAATTTATTGATGGGGATTCATTCGCGTTTACCCCTCGCCCCCAACTCCTCCCCCTCAAGAGGAGAGGGGAAAACGGCGGGGTTGCTTGAAAGTTGTCAGGCATTATAATGGGGCGTTATGATGAGCCTTCGAATCGAAAATCTAGGTGTGACGTATGGCAAAATCCGTGCGCTGGATGGGGTGAGCGTGGAGCTGGAACCCGGTGAGATGTTTTTTTTGCTTGGGCCTTCGGGCTGCGGGAAGTCGACGTTGCTGCGCGCGGTCGCGGGATTCATTGAAGAATTCGATGGCGACATTCGGATCGATGGAAAGTCGCTGAAAGGCGTTCCGCCGCACAAGCGCGATTTTGGGATGGTGTTTCAGAATTACGCACTTTTTCCGCACCTGACGGTTGAGGGCAATGTCGCGTTTGGATTGGAAGCGCGGCAGGTGGCTCCGGCGGAGAGATCGGCGCGGGTTGCGGAAGCGTTGGAGATGGTCGGTCTTTCGGGGTACGAAAAGTCGCGGCCGGGCGAATTGTCTGGCGGGCAGCAGCAGCGCGTGGCGCTGGCTCGGGCGTTGGTGATCAAGCCACGCGTTTTACTGCTGGATGAGCCGCTGTCGAATCTGGATGCGAAATTACGTTGGGAGATGCGCGACGAGATTCGGCGGATCCATCGCGAGACGAAGATCACGACGCTGTACGTCACGCACGATCAGGGCGAAGCGTTGTCGCTGGCTGGGCGGATGGCGATTTTGAACAAGGGAAAGATCGACGCGCTCGGACCGCCGCGCGGCATTTATCGCAACCCGCCGACGCGGTTCAGCGCCGAGTTTCTGGGCGAGATTAATGCGTTGACTGGGATACTGGCGGATGATCGGCGGAGCGTATCGACAGGTGCGGGGATCGTGCCGCTGAATGCGAATGAACTGCCTTCGACGCTGCAAACGGGTTCGACGGTGACGGCATTTTGTCGGCCGGAGAGTGTTACGATTTCGGCGATCGACGACGCTAACGCAGCGCACATGTCGCTCAAACTCAACGCTCGTATTGCGAGCAGCGCGTTTTTGGGCGAGAGTACAGTGTATGAAATTGAAGTGGACGGGCAGCCGAAATGGCGCGTTCGGCGGCATGAAACGGGCGAGCAAGTTTTTGCGGACGGGACGCCGGTGCGGATTTCCGTTGCGGCGGATGCTTGGGCGGTTGTTCCGTAGGTTAGGGCCGGCGCATAGCTAAAGTTTTGCGCTCTCCCCCTCACCCGCGCATCCCTTTTCGAACTGGGGGCATGCGTCGACCCTCTTCCAAAACAGGAGAGGGGAACGGCGGGCAGGAGAATGCTGCGTGCTTTTTTATCCGCTGTGCATGGCGTCGGGGTGTAGACTTGGGTGGTTACGAATTCAATCCAATTTAAAGGGAAGAACATGAAATCGAAATGGTGGGTCGGTTGTGCGGCAGCGTTGATCGCGTGTGTTGGGGCGTCGGTTCGCGCGGAAGTGGTGCAGACGTTTGAGAAGAAGGTGGTGAGCGAATTGTTTTTCGCCGAAGGCGCGGCGATTGGCGACTTCAATCATGACGGAAAAATGGACATCGTCAGCGGTCCATTCTGGTACGAAGGGCCGGACTTTACGGTCAAGCACCCATTTTTTGAAGACAAAGATTCGAAGCCGTTCGACAAGGAAAAATATTCTCTGAACTTCTTCGCGTTCGCGTACGACATCAATGGCGACGGTTGGGACGATATTATTATTTACGGATTCCCGGGCAAAGATGCCGCGTGGTACGAAAATCCGAAGGGAAAAGAAGGCCCGTGGGTGAAGCATATTATCTGCGACAATCTCGATAACGAGTCGCCGACGTTCACCGACGTGACCGGCGACGGCAAGCCGGAAGTGGTTGGTTCGTCCGGCGGATACCTTGGATATTTTGAAGCCGATTGGAAGGAACCTGCAAAGCCATGGACGTTCCACAAGATTTCGCCAAAGGGCGGATGGCAGAAATTCACGCACGGCTTGGGCGTTGGCGATGTGAACGGC
>JANXLS010000660.1 GCA_025355035.1 Planctomycetota bacterium
ACAAGAATATAAGTTGCACGTGAGTACGATTTGTAAAAGAATACAGTTTGTACGTGAATACGATTTTAGGCTGCACTGAGTGCTGCCTTGAACGCGTCGACGTAATCGTGTAGTTGCCCGGCCCGACCGCCGAGTCTGGAACATCTACGCCAATCCCGACGAACTCGCGGCTGTGAGTGGAACGCTTTTTGGCGGAAAGCCCAAACCGCTATCCACCGACACTCCGCCCAAACGCGAATGGAACGGCTTCAACGAAGGCAGCCTCATCAAAGCGGGACGGCTGGAAACGCATGTCAAAAATAAACAGGGGTATAGCCTTGACGAAGAAACGTCGCTCAACGTCGAAATTCCCGGCACGCAACTTTTTGCGAAATACACGGGCACCGCGCATATCACACTCGACAACGGCCTCGAAAATTGCCGGATGGAAATGAAGCTTGGCATCGTCGGATTCGAAATCGATGCCATGTCAATCGGTGTCCGGGACAAGGACGATTTGCAGCTGTCGACAAACATTTCACAGAAAGGCCAGACGCTTTACAACGGCAAGCGCGTTGAAAAAATCGGTGGCAACACAGCGCTCAACGCGGAGCTCGTCCCGTTTCAATTCAACCCCGACGTACGGCCTGGTTTCGAATGGACAATCGTGATGCTCGATTTTAATCTGGCGATGACGGGCAATGCCAACGGTGCAAAACCGCTGCGCGTAAAATGCACCGGCAACACGACCATCTGGATGAACGGCCGCCCCGTTCGAGCCTTTATCGTTCGCAGCGACGACGGCAAGGCCCGCGCGTGGTACTCGCCCGACGGCGTCGTTCTCAAGCAGGCGTTCCAATTGGCTGGCGTGCTCGAAGTCGTTATTGTTCGTGACGGCAAATAAATCGTTGACGATCCTTTAGGAGTCATTCGCGCGCAATGAGCGATCAGATGACGGACGTGCCGAGTTCTTTTTTTCATCACGCAGCGTATCGCGCGATCGGGCGACTGACGTCAGCGTTGCCTATCGAGACACAGTACGCTGTTGCACGGCTGGCCGCGGATGCGTATTTCAAATTCGATCGCCATGCGCGCGAAAGTGTCTGCGCAAATCTTCGGGCGGTTGGGGGCGATGAAGCGGCTGCATTCGAAGTGCGGGCGCTCGCTCGGAACGTCTTTCAATCCTTCGGCCGGTATCTCACCGAGTTCTTCGGTTTCGAAAATTTCTCCGGACAGTACATCGATCGGCACATGCTGATTCAAGGGCGCGAACACGTTGACGCCGCCTTGAAAGCCGGGCGCGGCGCATTGTTCTGCTCGGGGCATTATTCGAATTGGGAACTCGGCCCCGCGGCGGTCGCACACATGGGCTATGCGGTGATGGCCGTGACACAGATGCACAGCGACCGCCGAATCAATCAACTTTTCGTGAAGCAGCGCGCGAAGCGCGGCGTCGAAGTCGTGCACAGCCGCGATGGCGCGATACGCGCGATGAAGACATTGAAGCAGAATCGCACGGTTGCGATGCTCGGAGATCGTCCGACAGGCGGACCGACCGTATCGGTCACGTGGTTCGGACGGACGACGCAGTTTCCGCAGGGGCCGTGGCGGATCGCGTTGCGAACGGGCGCGGCGTTGCTGCCGACGTTCATTGTTCGTAGGCCGGACAACAGTTACTTTTTAGAAATTGGTGCCCCGATCAAAATTCAGTTGTATAATGACGTCGACCGGGATGTTGCAGCGATGGCTCAAGCGTGGGCGCGGAAGTGGGAAGCGCGCGTGAGGCACGATCCTTCGCAGTGGGAAGTTTTTTATCCGATTTGGAACGACGGACAGCAGTGCAAGCCCTTGGCGAAAGGTTAGGCCCCGCAAGATGAAGGACGAGACGCACCCGCGATCGGATGTTTGCGCGATTATTCCATGCTTCAACGAAGGACGCACAATCCGAACAATTGTCGCCCATGTCCGCGACATCCTCGCGACGGTGCTGGTCATCGATGACGGATCGAGCGACTCCACGATCGCCGAAGCCGAAGCGGCGGGCGCGACCGTCCTGAAACAGCCGCGCAACATGGGCAAAGGCGCGGCTCTAAAAGCCGGATTTGCTTGGGCCGCAGAACATGGATTTGTCGCGGCATTGACGCTCGACGGAGACGGTCAGCACGATACGCATGAGATTCCGCTCTTCCTGAAGGCATTCGACTCCACGAGTTGCGACATCGTCGTCGGCAATCGCATGAGGGATTTGACGGCGATGCCACGCGTTCGGCGCTGGACGAACCGTTTCACGTCGTGGACGTTAAGTCGCATGGCGGGCCAGAAAATTTGGGATTCGCAATGCGGTTTTCGCCTCATTTCAATCCGCTTGTGGAAAGACGTGAAGCTCGAAACCAAGCGCTACGAAATGGAGTCCGAGATTTTGATTCGGGCGTGTCGGCGGGGTGCGCGTTTGGAGCAGGTGACGGTCAAGACGATCTATTTCAAAGCCGGGCAAAGCAAGATTAATCCGATCACGGATACGCTACGATTTCTGCGCCTGCTGTGGCGCTGCCGCAACGCGGCGTGAAATCAATCCGCGCATTAATGCAAGAAGGTCACTCGCTCGAGTGACCTTCTCACGCTGTCGCTCTCTTATTGTTCGTATCCATCGTCTACTCTTCGTTACGCTTCAGTCCCCAATCTTTCGGTTGGGCCCCAATCGTCACGGCGAACGTGGCCTCTTTGTCTTTGCGGATTGCAGAGACGTTGACACGCGTGCCGGGCTTCATTTCAGCAACCAGCGCCGGGATGTCGCCGGAACTTCGAATCGGGCGGTTCTCGATGCGGAGTAAAATATCGCCGGGAAGCAAGCCGCCCTGATGTGCCGGGCCCTTCATGTAAACGCCATCAACAACAGCGCCATATTCGAGATTCAAACGAGTCGCTTCTGTCGCGGACAGTTCCTTCAATGTCACGCCAAACCAGCCGCGAACGACTGTATGCGTCGGATTGTGGATGATCTGTTCAGCGATCTTACGCGCCTGATTGATCGGAATAGCGAAGCCGATGCCTTGATATCCGCCTGTCTTCGAATAAATCGCCGAGTTCATGCCGATGACCT
>JANXLS010000662.1 GCA_025355035.1 Planctomycetota bacterium
TATGAACTGAGCAACGATTATGCGCTCTTTCAACGCGCGGCGGCGAAGGCTGTTGAGACGCACAACACGGTCCTGATCGGCGATTCAGTCGCATGGGGGCAATACGTTAAACGCGAGCAGACGTTGTCGCATTATCTCAACGCGCTGGCCGGGAGCGAACGTGTTGCAAATCTCGGCGTCGATGGCATGCACCCGATGGCGCTCGCGGGATTGATCCGGAATTACGGAGGCGCGATCTCGGGCAAGCGCGTGATTCTGCTGTTCAATCCTTTGTGGTTGAGCTCGCCCAAACACGATCTGCAAATCGATGACGAATTTCGATTCAATCATCCCAAACTCGTCCCGCAATTTTCGCCGTGGATCAAGTGCTACAAGGATGACGTGGCGACGCGCCTCGGAGCCCTTGTCGAACGCAACTCGACGTTCCTCGGATGGTCGAGCCACATGCAGCAAACGTACTTCGACAAGATGGACGTTCCCGCGTGGACGCTGGAACATCCGTACTCCGTGCCGGGATCGACGATTTCGTTTTCGGTCCCGGAAGATAGCAACGTTTATCGGCACGAACCGGTGCCGTGGACGACGCACGGGACGAAGCCGCAGGATTTTGCGTTCGTCGATGTGAATTCGTCGCTACAATGGCGCGCCTTCGTGTCGCTGGTCGAAACATTAAAGGATCGTCGAAACGATGTTCACGTACTGATCGTGCCGCTCAATGAACACATGCTGACGCCGGGCAGTCGCGAAAAATACACCGCGCTGGTTAATGACGCGAGCCTCAAGCTCGGACTTTTCGACGTGGATGTGGTCCAGCCTTCTGTTCTCCCGAGCGAGATGTACGCGGACGCGAGTCACCCCCTGGACGCAGGCTATCGCACCTTGGCAACGCGAATTTTCGAGCAGTTCTTGAAAGCATCGCCGCAAAAATAACCAGGAGTACACGCCGTGTTAATTCAACGTTTGTCGGTTTCGCTGCGAAGTCTGTGCATTCTGCTGGTGCTCGGCAACCTTTCGAATCTTTGCGCGGCTGAAAGCAAACCACGCATGGGAATTTGGGATAGTCCGACTCCGTCGGCTGCACCGATTGCGCCCGCCGCGCTCGCAGCAAAAGAGGGGTGGACCCAGTTCGAACCCAGCGGAGCCACGACAATCACGGGCGACGCGATCATCAGCAACGGTCGTTACAGCGCTGTCTTTCGCAAACAAAGTTCCTCAGTCGAACTCTACTCCACGAGCGCTAATGGCACTCCGATTTTGCGCGCAAACCTAATCCTCATGCAAGGTGTTTCAATTCCGATCGGTGACGCAAACACGATCAATGCGACGGACGATTTCAAATCTGCAGCGAAACTCGTTGATGTCGTCATCCGGGAAAACGAGAAGGGATCTGTGAGCGTCGATGCCAAGTATCAAGCGGAAAGCGGAAAGGCGATGTGGGCTAATTTCAAACTCAAGAAGGGTGATAGTGTGCTCGAAATCGGGCCGGGAGAAGTCAATCGCACTGTACCGGAAACACTGGCTGGCCGCCCCGACAAACTGCGCATTGAAGCCCCGTCTCGTTTCGCCGTGCTGCCGGATTTTTTCTCCGACGATATCGTCTTGGATGCCCGCAAAATCAAACCCGCGTCCATCGAAATTCCGAGCGAAAACTTTCTATTGCAGATGGTCGGTAAAGGGGATGCCATCGTTATGAGCGTCTTCGAAAGCCGCGAGAAGGACGCGAAATTGACGCTCCGTGGCGATGGCGACGAGCGCGTGTTTGCCGCGTCGGAAATCAATTTCGGCAGACTCCAAGAGGGCCAGATCGCAGACCGCAAAGGTAGTCGTATTTGGGTCAGCGTCCTCGAAGGTCCGGATATTTTTCATGTTGCCGACGTCGCAAAAAGCGATGCGGGAAAAATCATCCCGCTGGGGTGGAAAATCACGTTGCCCGCGATCTGGCGCGCGAACTTCACCCGGCCCAATGAGATGACGGACAGCTGGGTGATGTTGATGCAGGAAAAAAAGGACGGCACGTTTTACAAGCCATCCTGGCTGGATAGCAACGAAGACACGCTGGATGCCAAACGCACACGCTGGAACACGGTGCTCGGCACGTTTCCGTACCCCATTTGGTGCGATTATGACAACCAGATTTTCGTACAACCGTTGAAAAACGAGAAGCTAAGTTTTGTCGGCCCAATGTTGCTTTACCCGATTGCGCGGCTGCAAAAAACGCCGGTCGACAGCTACACCGTCTTCGACGTGATCCGCAACAGCATGGGCGTCGGGCCGTGCGAGTATATACTGGATCTTGAAGGGCAGAAATCCGAATACAAAGGCCGCGCAACCTGCAGTACACGCGACACGCTCGCTGGGATATACAAGAAGAATCAGCAGAAAGCGCAGCGTGCGAAAGTCGATAAGACGCTCGACGAGGCTATGGCATTCTGTACGCACATCCGCGGACGCATCACGCGCTACATCGAGTTCGGCCACGCGACGCGCGCGTATTTGAAGGACCAAAAAGCCGCTCATCCTGAATGGAGTGCGAGCATCGATGAACTTGATGCGATCGCGGCGGAAATCGATGCTCGGTATGAGGCTCGAAAAGAAAAGATCCGAACGCTCGCGTACGTGGCCCAATTGAATACCGATTTCCGCAAAGACGTGCTCAACGACGACAGTCCGGAAGCGCTGGCGAAATGCAAAAAATACGGGAAGGATTTGGTTGAAGTCGGTGACAATCAGGATGAATTGTCGGCCGAATGCCGTTGGGTGGTCAAGAGCCTGCGGCAGCGCGCGGGTTTGATTCCCGCGAGCGATCCGAAAGCCGCGACGCTCGCCGCTGAAATTCGCAAACGCACTCAGGACGCCATGCGCAATCCCGCTGCACACGAAGGATCTCAACATTAACGCGGCGAACTTCGGCAGACTATTATTTTACAGGCCCTAAACGGAGTTTGTATGAAGAACGCAGGGATAATTGTTCCAGCCTTGATCATTCTCACGGGAGCATTGTTTTTTCTGGGAAGGCCGTCCGTCGTTTCAACCACGGCAGTTCCATCCGCGCCAATCACGCCAAAATCCGGTGGAGAATTGCTGGCGATTTCGGCGGGGGAATTCACGATGGGAAGGGCTTCGGGGCGTCTGGACGAGACTCCGCACAGCGTCGCTGTCGCAGCGTTTCTTTTGGATAAAACGCCGATCACCCAGGACGTTTTTGAGCGCGTGATGGGTACGGCAGCGAATCATTCCAAGCACAAGGGAAAGCAATACCCGGTCGAGCAAATCACGTGGTTCAACGCGATTCACTTTTGCAATCAATGTTCGGAGATCGACGGGCTGGCACCTTGTTATGATCCCAAAACGGGAGCGTGCAATTTTGAAGCGAGCGGCTATCGGTTGCCGACTGAAGCAGAATGGGAGTACGCGTGTCGTGCCGGGACGAAGACGCGATTTTCGTCGGGCGATGACGATGCGGCGTTGATTCAATCCGGCTGGTGCAAATTGAATTCCGGTGGAGCCACGCATCCCGTCGCGCAGAAGCGTCCGAATGCGTGGGGGCTGTTCGATATGCACGGAAATGTCTGGCAGTGGTGCAACGATTTTTATGCGGAAGATTACTACGCCAAAAGTCCGCACGAAACCCCGCGCGGTCCCAGCGACGGCAAGCGGCGGGTTTTGCGCGGCGGTGCGTGGGATTGTCCGCCCGAGCGTTGCACGGCCAGCTATCGATACAATGAAACGGCGAACTTTGCGGACGTGTGTTACGGCGGGTTTGATTGCTATGGAATTCGACGTGCTCGTCGGCTTCCGAATCCAGGCGATGCGGCGATCCAAGCGAATCCGACGGCAACAACACCGACAGTACCGCCCGTTTCCACCGAGCCTTCAGCGCCCCAAAAGCCGATGCTTGCTCCGAGCGCAAATCCCGGCAAATTCGAAGCGGCGGGGCTTCGCGGGACGCTTGTTTTTGCGAGCAATCGTTCGGGCGTTTTAAAAATCTGGTCGATGCGCGCGAATGGAAAAGAGGCAAAGCAGCTCACGACCGGCGACACGCCTGACGCGGATCCGCGTTTTTCGCCAGACGGAAAGACGATTTTGTACACGACGCTGCGCGGTGGATTTCCGGAAGTTTGGGCTATGAAACGCGACGGTTCGGAGTCGCACGCGATTACGAAGGGCATGCAAGCCGCGTGGTCGCCGGATGGGGCGTCGATTGTTTTCATTCGCGACAATCAGACGTTCGTCCGCGAATTGGAATCCGGAAAAGAGCATCGCGTCACGCCAGATGCGTGGCAGCGTTGCGGCGTCCCGGCGTGGAGTCCGGATGGAAAACAGATTGCGGTCGCGAGTCGTCATCTCGACACCATCGGTATCTTTCTGCTCAGCGTCGATGGTTCCAAAAGCGAGGCGCTGAAAACAGGCGATGCATCGTGTACTCCGACGTGGTCGCATAATGGAACGCGTCTATTGTGCCAGACTGTGCAGGGGCATGTTTTTCAGCTCGACCGCGATGGAAAAAATTGGGAGCAGATCACGTTTGGCGCGGATCTGCAACACGACGCGCGCTACTCCCCGGACGGTACGATGGTGATTTTTGCGCGAGCTCCTGCGGTGGATGGACCGTGGCAGATTTCAGTGCAGAAACTCGGGGACGACGACGGCGCGTACATCACGCTGACGACTGAAGGATCGAACCTTCAGCCGGATTGGAATGCGGACGAATAGAGTTCGTAAACAGTGCATCTGTTTCACTTGTTTGGATAACGCATTTTTAGCAAGCGACGAAACGCGAGAGCAAATGCAATCAGAATGAGCATCTCCGCAAACAAACGGAGCCATTGTTCGTTTTTGCAAAAATAAAAATAGAAAGGAAGGCAAGTGACGGTCAAACCGGGTGCAACTATTCCGATCAAAAGCCCGGCCAGTTCCGAGCAGCTTTGTTTCCTTTCTGCTTCTGCGCGTCCCCAAATCCCGCCAGCGAACGACACCAGCGCAACGAGTCCGGCGAGGACGCACGAAGAATAAAATTCAAATTCCCTCTTCACAAAATACAGGGTCATGGCGCCTATCGCGGTGGGCAGGTGCAGTAAGACCATAAATTCAAAAAGCTTTATTCGTCCGCCCAAAAACAGCGTGTAGAAGCTTCTGACAATTAAATACAAAACCGCGAGGATCCCGATTGTTCCAAAGAAGGTCGCTTCCGGGGGAAGCAACGCCAATTGAAGATTCATATTTAGCGCTTCAAAAACAGTTCGCTTGTCACGAGCGATTCGATCATCGAGCCCAGTTTGTAATCGTTGGCTTTTGCTTGTTCGGCGACGCGTTTTAGATCGATGCGATCGGAAAAAGTGATGCCTCGACGTAGCGCGTAGGTCGCCAATTTTTCTGCAAAGGCCGTCGCGAATTTATCGGTGTCGTCAAGCAGGAAATGTTTGAGGCCGTTAGCGTCGGAGAATTTACGGCCATCGTAGAGTTCACCGCTGGGATCGAGTTTTGGGTCGGAGCCGCTGCCATCTTTGATCGTTTCCACTGTACGCCAACGTCCGATGGCGTCGTAATTTTCGAAGGCCATTCCGAGCGGATCGATCTTGCGGTGACAGGCGGCACAATTCGCGTCTGATCGATGCGATTCGAGTTTCTCGCGCAACGTCGTTTTGGGTGCTCCAGGTACGGGCGTGTTCAGCGCTGGGACGTTTGCGGGCGGCGGCGGCGCGGCTTTTCCCACGATTGATTCCAACATCCAAACGCCGCGGTGCACGGGGCGGTGACGGGTGCCGTCGGACGTGAGGCTGAGAATCGAGCCGTGCGTCAGGATGCCGCCGCGATGGTCGTCAGGTTTTAGCGCGACGCGATGCACGTTCGCTCCTTTTACGCCATCGATGCCGTAGTGCCGCGCGAGGCGTTCGTTGAGGAGCGTCCAATCGGAATCGAGGAATTCGCGGATGCTTGCGTTGCGTTTCAGGACGTCGCCGAAGAATCCGACGGTTTCGGCGATCATGCTTTTTTCGAGGTATTCGTCGTACTCCGGATAGAGGACTTTGTCGGGCGCGAACATGCCGACGCGGCGCAGTTGCAGCCATTGGTGGGGGAACGTTTCGGCAAAATCGGCGGCTTTGGGATCGGCGACCATGCGCTTCACTTCCGCGCGCAACGTCCCGGTTTCGTGCAGTTTTTGTGCTCGGGCGAGATCGAGCAGGTGCGCGTCGGGCATGCTGCTCCACAGGAAATACGAGAGCCGCGAGGCCAGCTCCCAATCGGTCAGTTGCGTTGATTGGGCCGTCGCGTTGCCTTCTTCGATGTAGAGAAAATTCTTGGAACAGAGGATGCCGAGCAACGCGGTCTTGATCGACGTTTCGAAATTATCGCCGAGTTTCTGCGCCTTTTCGACGAGCTTCACGAGGCGATCGACTTCGGCGGTTTTCACCGGACGACGCCAGGCGCGTTCGGCGAAACGCGCGATGATTTCGCGGGCGTAAGCCAAATCCTTCGTCGTCTTTTCGCCGCCGAAAAAGATCTGCTGGTGCGCGCGGGTGGGCCACGATTCGACGATCGGGCCGTCCCATTCGATCCAGTCGAGGAGCAGAAACGGGACGATGGGTTTGCCGTCGTCGTCGGTGAATTTGATCTGCCACGGTACGCGCGTTTTCAGGCTGGTGAAATGATTCGGCGTTCCGCTCGCGCGCGAACGGCGCGCTTCGGGATTCGGGCCGTGAACGGCGTTGACGATCCGGATCGGATGTTTTCCAGCGGGCAGGTGTGTGCGGAATTCAATCGTCATCGGCTTGTCTTCCGGCGCGTCGATGTCCTGTTCGAAGAGCAGTCGATTGATGTCGCCGGCGTAAAGACGCAAGCGCGCGGGCGAGCCGTTTGCCGGGGCCATGCCGCTGACTTTGATGCGCACGAGGTATTCGCCGGCTGTTTTGATGTCGATCGTGTGATCGTCGAGCGCGCCATTGTTGGGGACGAGATCGACGCGGACTTTATCGGCGATGCCGCGCGCCTGATATTCTTTTTCAAACGCTTTGCCGCGCAGGTCAAACGGGCTCCAGTGCACGAGATCGCGCTTGGGTTGCGCTCCGAGCGAGAGCGCTTCGTTCAAAATCATATCGGCTGCGGAGAGGTATTTTTCGACGTGTGCGGGCGAGAGCGTCAGCACGGAACCGATGCGCTGGAAGCCGTGCCAGTCGGGATCTTCGGGCAAGCCGGTTGGGTCGTTTACGTCGTAGGTCACACCCAGCAGATCGCGGATCGTGTTCGCGTATTCTTCGCGCGACAATTTGTGAAACGTGACACGATCGCCGGTCGATTGCTTGGCCGCTTCGGCGTCGCGGAGCTGGCTCGCGATCCAATCGGAGACGCGCGCAACATCGTCGGGCTTTGGGCGCGGTTCTTTGACCGGAGGCATGTCGCCGGAGTTGATCCGGTTCATGACTTCTTCCCACGTCCCCATGATTTTCGGCGAATCGAGGTTGATTGTCAGGTTATCAACGCGCAGGTCGCCCTTCTGTTTTTTCTCACCGTGGCAGGCTGTGCAATGTTGAGCGAAGAACGGCTTGATGGCTGCAGCAAAATTCGGATCGGTCGGCGTATCGGCTGCGACGATTTCGCGCGTTGCGACGAAGGTCAGCAGCGTGACACAAAGTCGAAGGGTTTTTTTGAACGACGCGTGTTGCATGGTCATCATGGCTTTACCATCATATGTGTTTGGTTTTTAACGCGCAGAATTCGATGCGACGCGATTGCGGCGCTCGATTATTTTTTCTTGGGTGCGGGTTTTGGCTTTCGCGATTCGGTTGCGAGTTTGTGCGTATTAACGCCGATCCAGATATCGGTGCAGCGGGACGGGCTGCCTTTTTGTTCGCTGGTCAGATTGATGAGCAGTGCGTCGCCCACTGCGAGATCGCTGAGTTTTACCTGTTGATCGTTCTTCCAAACGCGCGTGCTTTCGTTGACGCGCAATTCGGTTCGGCCGATGTCGGGGATGCGTTCCATGTCGCCGTTGTAGTTTTTCGTCTCGGGAATTTGGCGGGCGACATTCAGTTTTCCTGCGCTGAGATTCGACGCTTCGATGCGATAGGTGATCCCATTCGTTGCCAGAAAACTGAATTCGTCACTGACCAGACTGGCTTTTGTGAACGCGCCTTTTTCGTCCTGAAAGAGATGGAAACGGCAGCGTGTTCCGCCTGGAATATCGGCGAGCGTGGCCTTGGCGTCCAGGTATTTCGCTTCGCCTTCGGGGATCAACGCGAAGTCAACGACCTCGCCCGAGCGATCGGTGCGGAACTGGCCCGTGCGCGCGGCAGCGTCCGCTTTCACGAGTTCGCCGAAGACCAGATGTTCGGCGAACGGAGGCGGTGCGATGCCGGTCTTGAGTTGGAACCACGGCAACTTTTCATTGCCGTAATCGGTGCGGAATGGAAATTGATCGGGGTAATCTTTTGCGACGTTTTCCATGAGTTCGGTTGTCTGTAAGCGACCGTATCCGTAGCCCATCAGGCTCTCACCGTAGAAAGAATCCTTGACCGGCCAGCCTGATCCGAATACACGAACGCAACGGCCCCGGCGAAAACCTTCGAGCATGTACGGGACGTTCACGACGAGCCGAACTCCGCTGCAGCCGTAGCAGTCGGTTGGGGCGTTTTGAATCTCGACGATTGTCGCTTTTTCTTTATCGGTCCCAGGATTCCACGTGCGCAGTTCGGCATTGGCGACACAGACGGCAGCGTCTTTGCCGACGACGAAATCGTTCCTGAACATCGTCTTGAAATTCGAGGGATCGCCGCTGAAAAAGGTGATGGTGAGCGTGTTGCCGTCGGACTTATCGATCCATCCGGGCACACCGCGCTTCTTGGTGAATTCGATGAAGTTTTTACGTTGCTCTTTCGCAGCGGCTTCGTTCGATGGCTCAATGTGAGGAATGTTTTTCGAGATTTCGTCGGTTGCCAGAACGATTTGGGAATTGCCAGCGTTGGAGACATGGAAACGCATCGGCGTACCAAGGGGGACGTCGCGAAGATCGGCTTCGGCTCCATTGTATAAAATCGCGGCGACGGACTGCATGATGAAGTCGTGCAATTCGCCGGTTTTGCTGTCGCGAAATTGGCCGGCGCGGTGGATGAAATCAGCGGTCACGAGTTCGCCGTTTAACAGGTGCGCGGAACCTGAAGGCGGGAATTCGAGCGGCTTGAATGTCGCGTCGGAGGCGCAGCAGACTGTACTGAAGCAGAGCGCGAGGCCGACAGTTAGCAGTGAAAATTTCAGTTGGATCAAACTGGCTTTGGTGTCCGAAGACGTGGGATTAATTCGCGCGTTTCCCCTCACCCCGCGAGCGCGAGGGGCAGCGCTCGTCGGCCCTCTCTCCAACAGGAGAAGGGAAAGGCTACGGCTTGCTTCGCTGGCTTGGAACTTTGAACTGACGCCGTTCATGCCAACACCTCGGAAACGGGGCTGAGGCTGTCGACGAATTTTTCGGCGTGGACGTCCATTTTTTGGAGCATCGTCAGCATCACGTTGCTGAGGCGCGCTTTTTCGTCTTTCGGTTTGCCGCAGAGTGCGCGCCATTCGTCGTAGCTGAGCGTGTAGTCATCCTTCATGTGCGGCTTGTTGTAGTCGATGTGCTGGCCGTGCTTGAGGCCGAGACCGCGACCGCCGGCGAGGAGGATCGGCAGGTTGCTGTTGGCGTGGCTGTGGCCGTAGCTCATGCCACTGCCGAAGAGGACCATCGTGCGGTCGAGGAGGGGTTCGTTACCGTCTTTGACGGCGCGGAGTTCGTCGAGGAAGTGCGCGAATTGTTCCATGATAAAAGCGTCGCTCTTGGCGAGGCGTTCGAGGACGACGGGGTCGCCGTTGTGATGGGAAAGGCCGTGACGCGCCTGCGTGATCCCGATTTCAGGAATTGCGAGGCCGTTGCCTTCGCTGCCGTTCATGTAGGTGACGACGCGGGTTGTGTCGGTGCGGAGGGCGAGGACGATCAAGTCGAACATGGTTCGCCAATATTCGCCGGCTTTGGCTTTCGGCACATCGCGTTGGAACGGTGCTTCGAGTTTTTTATCGACGACGGGCTTGGGCACGTCAAGCCAGGAGTCGAGGCGTTCGGTGCGCTGTTCGACGTCGCGGACGGAGTGAAGGTATTCATCGAGTTTCGTTTTGTCGTCTTTGCCCAATTCGAGGCGGAGCGATTTGGCTTCGTCGAGGACTTCGTCGAGGACGCTACGGCGCTTGGCGAGGCGGTTGCGTTGAGCGGCGATCCCGCCGACTTCAGCTCCGAACAAGCGGTTGAAAATCTGGCGCGGATTTTCTTCGGCGGGCAAAGGTACGCCGTCGCGAGAGAAGGCGAGTGTGCTGGAATTCAGCGGGCGGCCGGTGCCGGAGGAAATTGAAAGCTCGAGCGAGGGGAAGCGTGTTTGGAGGCCGGTGACTTCGGCCATGAGCTGGTCGCAGGAGATTGTGTTTTCGTATTTGCGCGCGCTCTGGGCATCGATCTTGGCTCCGGTGAGCCACGTGTCGGCGCAGACGTGGGCCTGGCCGAGGCCGTTGGGGTGGTGCAGGCCGCTGAAGACGGTGAAGTCGTCGCGGTGTTTGGCGAGCGGTTTCAGGGATGGCGATAATTCATAGTCGCGACCAGGCTTCGTGCACTGCCAGGCCATGCCGTTGACGCCGTTGGGAATGTAGACGAAGACACTGCGCTTGGGTTTTGTCGCTTCAGCCGCTGACGCGGTCATCGGCATCATGGCGTCCAATAAAGGGAGCGCCATCGCGGCTCCGACTCCGCGCAAGAAATGGCGACGGCCCAGCAGCCAGCGATTGGATCGAATGTTGCTCATAAAGGAATCCGTTTCGTGATCCGACGAATTTGAGTTGCTCGAACGATTCGAAGCAAAAACGAAATACTGTCTCTCGTTTTACGTTCGGTTAACTGGTACACCAAGGGGCGGGAAAAAAAGGTTTGGAATGGGAATTCATTTTGCTGCTACGCAGCGGGAGTGCCGCCGCTCCTGGGGTCAATAGTGAAATTTTTCGACGTTTTTGACGGCCGTTTCGTAATTGTCCCAGAGGGCTTCGGGGAATTGGGTGGAGACTCCGAGATCGTGCAATAGGCCGTCTTCGATCGAATAGATCAAGCCGTTGACGGTCAGCGGCTGGCGTCGCGCCCAAGCGTCCTGGACGACTGTGGTTTCGCAGACGTTCAACACTTGCTCGATCACATTCAATTCGCCCAAGCGATCGGCTCGAATTTGCGCGGGGAATTTGTCGAGGAGTTTACGGTGCTTGGCGCGGACGTCTTTG
>JANXLS010000720.1 GCA_025355035.1 Planctomycetota bacterium
CAAAAATTGAATTCAATCCCATCGACGATGCGCTTGCCCGGTGCCAGGCAATCGAAACGAAATCGCTCGAAGAATTCCTGGACTCGATGCTCGACGAAGACCTCGAAGTGCTGGCGCAACTCCCCGGTACACCGGGGCAGGTACTGACCGCGCAATTCACCTACTACGTTCGCTCGTCAGTCGATCTGACCGAGGCGCTGAAACGCGACAAAGCAAAATCGAATACCCTCATCGAAACCATCCACCGGCTGCCCGAAATGAAGAAACGCCGCCGCAACTCAAGGAGCCACGACCATGATCCCGCTGCATCCGATTCCGAAGCCGCCGCCTGACCAGCGCGCCATGTTTCCCGCCGACAATCTGTGCTTTCTCGCGGGCGCAAACGGCTTGTTCAAACAAGTGCGCAACGACTTTTATTCCGCTCGCGTCAAAACCGACGAAGTTGCTGGCTTGGCTGAATTGAAAGAGGACGCGACGTTGAATGTTCCGGCGCTGCCGCTGGAATTGTTCCGACGCGTCGAATCGTTCTTCGTGGCGATCTTCATGAAGTTCAAAAGTGAAGCGGTCGTGCTACTGTTGTGTAATCCTGTTCTGCAGGAATGGCGCGTTGTCGTTCCGCGGCAGTCCGTGCGTGGACTTCGTGTGACCTATGATTTCGGAACGCTGCCCGCGACGCCGGAGGGCTTCGAACTCTTCGGCACGATCCATAGCCACGCGGACATCAGCGCCTTTCACAGCGGCACCGACGACCGCGACGAAATCCATTTCGATGGGTTGCATATCACCGTCGGCAATTTGGACAAACCGTCACGAAGTTACGCCTGCCGCTGGATGTTGGCCGGGAAAGCGTTTACGACATCATTGGCCGATGTTGTCAAGAGTGAGCCGTTGCCGCAGGCCAACATTGAATGGCTGTCACAGGTGTCCTACGCCGAACGTTTGAAAGAGCCTTTGCCTCCGTCTGAAACCGTTATCGAAGATCCCATGCCCGTCCTGCTCGACGATCTCGGAGCGTGGTCCGACTTCTACGGCCAGGAGTTCGAGAACCGCGAAGACCTGAAAGAATACCTGCTGCATTTGCGCGAAGAAATCACCGAACATTTGGCCGAATTCAACACCGTTCCGTAATCACCAATCTGGAGGAAAACATGTTACGCAATATCCGCTCGATCACCGTGGTCGGTTGCGGTGGGATCGGCTCGTGGCTGCTCCCGCCGCTGCTGCGTTTTCTGAATGCCGAACATTTCGTCGGTGAAATCCATCTTTGGGATGGCGATCACTTTTCGTCAGCCAACTCCGAGCGCCAGGAATTCGATCCCGGCGCACTGGGATTGCCGAAGGCCGAGGCGTTGGTCGAGCATTTCAAGCTGCTCTTCCCGGCGCTGCGGCTACGGGAACACAACGCGTATGTGACTGACAAAAATGTCCACGAAGCCGTGAGCGAATCTGCACTGG
>JANXLS010000779.1 GCA_025355035.1 Planctomycetota bacterium
GCCCCGTTTCTATTCGTTCCAATACTTTCCGGACAACACGATCGCGGATGTTGTGCCGCTCCGCGCGCGTCTTCCGTTCCCCGTCAAGCGTCGCATGGTCGTCGATTTCGACAAGACGCCGTTCCCAACAAAGCAGATCGTCAGCTACGTCGAAACGGTCCACGAACGCTTCGCGATTGAAATCATGCGCGGCTGCGTGAACGGCTGCCGTTTCTGCCAGGCCGGAATGATCACGCGCACCCAACGCCAGCGTTCGCCCGAAACAATAATGGCGATCGCCAAAGCAGGATTCGAAGAAACAGGCTACGACGAAATCGGGCTGCTGAGTCTCTCATCCAGCGATTATTTTGGCATCACCGATTTGGCAAACCAGCTCAACAATTATTTCGAAGATCGCGGCGTCGGCGTGGCGTTGCCGAGTCTGCGCATCGGCACCGTCCTCGCGACGCTGCCCAAAGAATTGGGACGCGTGCGCAAAGGCGGCTTGACCATTGCGCCCGAAGCGGCCAGCGAACGTCTGCGCAACATCATCAACAAACCCGTCCGCGACGATCATCTGCTCGACGGCTGCCTGCAGGCGTTCAAAGTCGGCTACGATCACGTGAAGCTCTATTTCATGTGCGGCCTGCCTGGCGAAACCGACGACGATCTCCGCGCCATCGGCCGTTTGAGCGATCAGGTGGCCATGCTCCGAACGAAGATCGGCCGCCCTTCCGCGAAAGTGTCGGCGAGCGTGTCGAGCTTCGTGCCGAAGTGCGGCACGCCGTTCCAATGGGCTCCGATGCTCTCGCGCGACGAATGGAAGCGCCGCCAGAAAATCATCCGCGACAGCTCAAAATGCAAATCGGTGAAGGTCAAAGTCCACGATCCCGAAACGAGCTACCTCGAAGGCATTCTCTCGCGCGGCGACCGCCGCTTGGGCCAAGTCATCGAACGCGCCTGGCGCAACGGCGCGCGCTTCGACGGCTGGACGGATCAACTGAAAATGGATCGGTGGGAAGAAGCGCTCGCGCACTTCAACATGGACGGCGACTGGATCGGCCTGCGCGAACGACGCCTGGACGAAATCCTGCCCTGGGTGGTGGTCAACGATACTGTCAGCGAAGCCTTCCTGAAGCGCGAGCTGAAACGCGCCGAACAGGAACGCGTCACGCTGACGTGCACCGACACCAATCCCAGCGAAGAGACGCCGTGCTTCATCTGCGACGCCTGCGAAAAGAGTCCGCTGTTCGAGAAAAAAGAAGCGATGCTCGCCGCGCCCTTGAACGGCCTTCCGCGCGACATGAAGTACGCCAAAAACTGGACCTTCCCCGCCAGCGCGACAGCTGCGGCAGGGGAGTGAATCTGGCGGTTGGAATGCGCGAATTGGTCCTGGTTCCGGGGCTATGCAACACAGTAGCTCCGTCAAATTCAAACAATCGATCCTTGTATTCCTACGATAACATAATAGAAATATAAGAATCGATCCCCAGAAATAAACTGCCGCGAATGTGAAACTTTCGCTTGTGTCCGATTCTTGTATTCCTGTAGTATGACCTCAGGAATACAAGGATAAAAATATGAAGCACGTACCACGACCGAATGCCGTTTCAGAAATTCGCCAGGTGTTGCGCGAAAATCCGGTGTGCGCTCTGCTGGGGCCGAGGCAATGCGGCAAGACAACTCTGGCCTTGGACTACGCGGGAACGCAAACGACTCACGTGTTTGATATGGAATCGGACATTGATCGGCGCCGGCTGGCCGATCCGGATCTGGCACTCGCGGCGATGAAAGGACTTGTTGTCATCGAAGAAGTCCAGCGCATGCCGAAATTGTTCGAATCGCTTCGTCCGCTGGCGGATCGGCGCGGATCCAAGACCAAGTTCCTGTTGCTGGGCAGCGCGTCACCGGAGCTGATGAAGGGTGTCTCTGAAACGCTGGCGGGTAGGATCGGATTCGTCCGGCTGGGCGGATTTTCCATTGCCGAAGCCGGAGCTGAAAACCTTTTTCCTCTTTGGTTGCGAGGCGGGTTTCCGCGCTCATTTCTTGCGGCGGGGAACGCGGCGAGCATGCGCTGGCGGCAAAATTTTGTGGACACGTTTTTAGAACGCGATTTGCCGGTTCTCGGCATTCGTTCGAATACGGAAATGCTGCGTCGGTTCTGGACAATGACGGCTCATTATCACGGGCAAATCTGGAACGGTGCCGAAATCGCTCGTTCGCTCAACGTATCGGAATCGACGGTTCGCTCGTTTCTCGATATCATGTCGGGTGCGTTTGTCCTGCGAGTCCTGCGGCCGTGGTTCGCCAACATCAGTAAAAGGCAGGTGAAGTCGCCCAAAGTCTACGTTCGCGATACGGGGATTTTACACACGCTGCTGAATGTGCCGGACCGCGTGGCGCTCGATTCCCATCCAAAAGTCGGTGCGTCGTGGGAAGGTTTTGCGCTCGAACATGTGCTCAATGTTGTGGGCGAACGAGACGCCTATTTCTGGTCCACTCAAGCCGGCGCGGAATTGGATTTGGTGTTTCTGCATCGGGGTAAATTGTATGGCGTCGAGTTCAAACGATCCAGCGCGCCCGCGATGACGAAGTCGCTTTACTCTGCGTTTGAATCGCTGAACTTGGAACACGCATGGATCGTGTATCCAGGCCAAGTTCAATACGCGGTTGCGAAGAATACCGATGTTTTGCCGCTCACTGAGGCAGCGACCGTGCTGCGCAAATTTCGCTCGTGAATTCAACCACTAGTACACGATGGCTCAAATTCGCTCGGCTTTTTCCATGCGCCCCTTTTCAACGGGCTGTTAGCCCAATAGATTGGCAATGAATTCAAGATACCCCGTAACACAGCGCGAGTGGCGTTGCACCGATTTCGAGATTGTCCGAATCGCTTGACGGACTTCCTGCTTCGAATAATTCTCCAGACTGAGCAGCAGTCTCAAATCGAATTGCAGGCATCGGCACAATTCATCGTCTCGCGGATCGCATGCCGGATTGACGCCCATGCGATCCAACGTCAGGCATACGATCCCATCCGTCAAACTCTCTTCGCCTTCATAGTAAGTCAAAATGCTGCGTTCAATCGAGTAAAAGAGTGATTGGTATTCGCTCTTCGTCGGATCAGCCGACGAAAATCCGCGCCCGTCGCCATAAAGTTCAGCCAAGGGTTTCAGCGTGTATTTCGTGACGCCGCTTTTTAAATCGAATTCAATCTGCCCCAAGCGCCCATTGACGATCCGAATCTCTTGATCGATGTTCTCTTTCGTACCGAAATCGGCATTCATAAGCTCAAGCAATGTCGTATCCAAGATTGCGCCTCCTCCGGATTGTCGTTCTTTGCGCCTTCGTGCCTTTGTGTTTAAAATTCATTTCAAACGAGCATTAAACCTATTTTTTCGCCTGATCAAAATTCTCGCAGAACCACGCATACGTCCGGGCAATTCCATCCCGCAGCCCGACGCTCGCCTTCCATCCGAGCGCATGCAATCGCGAGACATCCAGCAATTTGCGCGGCGTCCCGTCCGGCTTCGTCGTATCGAAAACAAGTTCCCCTTTGTAACCGACCACATCGACAACAATCTGAGCGAGTTCCTTGATCGAAACGTCCTCGCCGACACCCAGATTCACGATCTCCGCCGCATTGTAGTTCAGCATCAAATGCACCGACGCATCCGCGAGATCGTCCACATACAGGAATTCGCGCCGGGGCGACCCCGTGCCCCAGATGACCGCGCTCGGAGTGTTTGCCAATTTTGCCTCATGAAACTTGCGGATCAACGCGGGGAGCACATGCGAATTCTTTAAATCAAAATTGTCGCCGGGCCCGTATAAATTCGTCGGCATGAGCGAAATCGCGTTGAAGCCATGCTGCTTCCGATACGCCTGCGCCGTTTTGATCCCGGCTATTTTTGCGATCGCGTACCACTCATTTGTGGGCTCAAGCGGCCCGGTGAGAAGGTACTCCTCCTTCATCGGCTGCGGCGCAAATTTCGGATAGATGCACGACGATCCCAACACTTCCAGCTTTGTCGTCCCGTTGCGATACGCGGCGTCGATGATGAACGTCTGGATCAGCAGATTTTCGCGGATGAAATCCGCCGCGTAAACATCGTTGGCATGAATCCCGCCAACCTTCGCCGCAGCGAGAAAAACATACTCCGGTTTCTCGCGCTCAAAGAACGCATTCACCGCTGCCTGATTCGTGAGGTCCACTTCCTGACGCGTCTTTAGAATCAGATTGTCAAACCCACGCGACTGCAAATTGCGAACAATCGCCGATCCAACCAGACCGCGATGACCGGCGACAAATATTTTGCTATTAGCTTGCATCACCTCTCCAAACCAAAACTCCGAACTTTGAACAATGTACCTTCAACTTTGAGCTGTGAACTTTAAACCTTGAACTCATTTCGGCGGCATCGCGTCGCTCTTCAAAAGCCCGCCCCACACATCGTCGTAATCGTATCCATTTCCCGGAAGCGCACCGGGTAAACATTTTCCGCTGGCCACGTATTTCGATCCGTTTCGTTCCGCATAATAGAAATAGCGAACGCCAACGACGTGATCCCAAATGCGTGAGCGAATCTTATACGTCTGCCACACACGTTGAATTTCGCGCTGCCCAACCGTGTTCAGCTGCGTCGAGGTCTTGGCGGTTTCGTGTTGCCGGAAGCAGCCCAGAAAGCGATTCAGCCGCTGCATTTTTCCGTGTAGCATGAAACGCGCGAACAGATCATAATCCATCGCGAACTGAAATTCAGGATTGATGTTCCCGACTTTTTCGAATATGCGCCGACGCCAGAAACACGTCTCCTGCGGAATCAAATCCCAGCGCATCATCCGGTAGTTGCTGTGCTCGGGAAGAATCCAGTACCACATCATTTTGTTCGCAGCATTGACCGTACACCGATGGCTGTAAACCACATCGACATCCGGGTTCGCCGCAAAGTGGTCGGCAACCGTTTGCAACGCGCCCGGAGCAAGCATGTCGTCGCTGTTGAGATACCCCATGTACTCGCCCGTCGATCGAGCGAACCCCCGGCAAATCGCGTCTGCCTGCCCTTTGTCGCGTTCCGAAATGTAATACGCAAATCGATCCCGATACGGCTCCAGCACCTTCTGCGTCCCGTCCTTCGACCCACCATCCATCATGATGTATTCAAGGTTCGGGTAGCGCTGCAAGAGGACGCTGCGCGCAGTCATGCCGATGTACTGAGCTTGATTGTACGAAGGAGTAACGATCGTGAATCGTGGATAATCCATACTCGTAAATTAACGCGACGGTCATCAAATTTCAAGCGATTAGAGAGCCGTGCAACGGTCAACAATGAATGGTCCAATGCCAAATAACCAATCACACATGACGATTACAAGTGCTGGGACAAAGCGATCGCGGCCGCCAGAGCGTCCGTAACGTCCTCCGGTTTCGGAGCTGTCTTCAATCCCAATCGCGACGCAACCATCATCGCCACGCGCCCTTTCGGTGCCGCGCCGCTTCCGGTCACCGCCTGCTTTATGGACCGGGGAGCGAGTTCCAAAATCTCCAGATCCGCCCGGGCCAGCGCCAGCAGCGCAATGCCGCGCCCATAGCCCATGGCGATCGCCGACTTCATGTTCACCCCAGCGAACGTTTCTTCAAGCGCCGAGAAATTCGGCTTCGTGCGCTCCAGTACGAGTTCGAGTTCCTCAAAAATTCCGCGCAATCGATCCTTCAGGGGCAGCTCTTCGCCGGGAGCGATGCAGCCGAAATCGACAGGCGTCAACGTCGACGTTCGCGTGTCGTAATCGACCACGCCCCATCCAACAAAGCGCGTCCCCGGGTCGATACCAATCAGCCGCGCGACAGCCGTGCTTTTCATGCCCGCCCGAACAGCCGCGAAGCGCTGGAGTTGCTCAAGTTTCTTAGAAGCTGACTTTTTCTTCCCGCCCGTCATCGCGACAAGATCGTCCAGGGTGTATGGTCCATTGTGTGCCATTCGATTCCGCATTCTCCGTGTTGGGATCAGTATCGTCGAAATTGCCTTTAGCGAGCATCATAATCCCGGGAGAGATCGTCGCATGAACCAGACCGTCGCGCTCGCTGTGATCCTGTTGAGCCGCTTCCTTTACGCTGCCGAAGAAACCGCTTTCGTCATCACCGAACCCACCGATTACCAAATCATTCAGCGCCAAAACGACAACACCGGAACCCTGCGCATCTCTGGAAAAGTCAACGATCACAGCGGCCTCTTACAACGCCGTTTCATCATCAACACTCACTCCGCAAAATTGGCGGATGGCGGATGGGCCGACGTTGCCGGCCAGAAAGACGCCGAGTTCCACGACTCCTTTTCGGCTCCGGCCGGCGGCTGGTATCGACTGGAATTCCGCTACACAAAAGACGGCAACGTCAGCGCCGAGCACACGCTCGAACACATCGGCGTCGGCGACATTTTCGTCATCGCCGGCCAATCCAATTCAACGAACTACGGTTCCGATAAACAGACGACCTCAACCGGCTTGGTCTCCAGTTTCGATGGCACAAAATGGGTCCTCGCCAACGACCCTCAACCTGGCACCGCCGACCGCAGCAAAGGTGGCAGTTTCGCTCCGGCATTCGGCGATGCGCTCTACGAAAAGTTCCACGTCCCCATCGGCATCGCGTCAACGGGCGCCGGCGCCACGAGCGTTCGCCAATGGCTCCCAAAAGGGGAGCGCATGAAGAACCCCCCGACGATCGAATCGCACATCAAAAAAGTCGAAGAAGGTACCTGGGAATCGACCGGGGATCTCTTCGACGGACTGATGAAGCGCATCGACGCCCTGCGCACGAATTCCGCCGCCAACCAAAAACCCTTCCGAGCGATTCTCTGGCACCAGGGCGAATCCGACGCCGGCCAATTGCGCGGCGGCTATCCCGCGATAAAGCAAATCACCGGCGACCAATACGCCGAATTCATGACCAAACTCGTCAAGTCATCGCGCGGAAAAGCAGGCTGGGAAATCCCATGGTTCAACGCCGTCGCGACTTATCATTCCGAAAAAGATGCCGAAGACCCTGAGTTCCGCGCAGCTCAAAAATCACTCTGGGAAACGGGCGTCACCTTCGAAGGCCCTGACACCGACGCGCTGCGAAAAGAGTACCGCGCAGGCGTCCACTTCAACGCCAAAGGCCTTCAAGCCCACGGAAAACTCTGGGCCGAAAAAGTCGCCGCATGGCTTGACGGAACTCTCGACAAAAACAAGAAATAGAACGAGAGAGCGCGGAGGAAATTTAAAAGCGAATTATTTTCGCCCGCATTTCCTCTGCGTCCTCTTGCGTCCTTCAACGGTTAAAACTTCTCCGGCACTTCATACCCCGCCCGGTACTCGCGCTTCAGCATCTTCGACGCGT
>JANXLS010000799.1 GCA_025355035.1 Planctomycetota bacterium
AGAAGCGCGGGATCGAAACGATTTCGGGTGTTGAAGTGTCCGCGGATTTTGAAAAAGGCACGATGCACATCCTCGGGCTATTTGTCGATTCGCAGAATCAAGAATTTCGTGCATTCTTAAAATGTCTCGCCGATGGCCGCAAAATTCGCAATCCGCAAATCATTCATAAGCTGAACGAATTAGGCATGAAGATTACGATGCGCGAAGTTGAGATCGAGGCTGGCATGGCGGACAACGGCCCGGGCAGCGGCGCGATCGACAAGTGCGTCGGACGGCCACACATCGCTGCGGTGCTGATCCAAAAAGGCTACGTCAAGAACAAGCAGGAAGCATTCGACAAGTACCTCGCTAAAGGCAAGCCGGCGTACGTCCCTCGCTTTGTCGCGACGCCGGTCGAATCGATTCGCCAGATTCACAACGCGGAAGGTCTGGCGATTCTGGCGCATCCTTTCTATTTGAAAGCCGAAGACGACGCGGAGTTGGAATCGATTATCATGGACCTCAAGAAAAAAGGTCTGGACGGCATGGAAGTGTTTTACAGCACGCATACGCCGGAGCAAAAGGCACTCGCTGCTCGCATCGCCCAGGATCTCGATTTGATCGTCTCCGGAGGCAGTGACTACCACGGCGAAGAAGGCCGAAACGGAATGCGCGTTGACATGGGTACCGGCATCAACGGGACGCTCAGCATTCCTTACGAAGTGTTGGAGAAGCTCAAATCGAAACGGATGAAGAGGGCGTAACGGCTTAACGGCAGTTCAAAGTTCAAAGTTCAAAGTTCAAAGTTGGGCCGGGAATCCCTTGTGCATCTTTACGGATTAAACTCGAGCACGCTACTTGCTTTTGAACAGGCGTCGAATAACCTCAAATCAATTCTTATTTTCCATCCACGCGATTTTTAAAGGGACAGCGGCTATGGGACTCATGGACATGCTTGGCGGTGCTTTGGGTGGCGGCGGCAAAAACGGCTCCATGCTCGACATGGTCATGGGAATGATCCAGCAGCACCCTGGCGGATTGGGTGGAATGTTGGAACAACTCAAGGCGGCCGGGCTTTCCAAACAGGTCGATTCGTGGGTCGGTACGGGCGCGAACATGCCCGTGAGCGGCGATCAGATCAAGGCGGCGCTGGGTTCGGCAAAGCTCAATGAAATCGCCAAGAACACCGGCATTTCTCACGACGAAGCGGCTGACGGACTCGCGAAGCATCTGCCGGACATCATCAATCATCTCTCGCCCAACGGTAACGTTCCGGATGGCGATATCACGTCGCAGGCGATGGCGATGCTGAGGACGAAGTTCTCAGGCGGATAATTCAAAACGCTTTTTCAAAGACAAATGGCAAATGGAAATAAACCGTTTTCATTGAACGGAAATCGATCCATTTAATCTAAATCCATTCCGAGGATATTGCCTGCATGAAAAACATCGTCGCCGTCATTCTCGGGGGTGGTCAGGGATCAAGGCTGTTTCCGCTCACCAAAGATCGTTCGAAACCCGCTGTGCCGTTGGCGGGAAAATATCGGTTGATCGACATTCCGATTTCGAACTGCATTAACTCCGAAATCCGCCAGATTTACGTGCTGACAATGTATCAATCGGCGAGCCTCAATTCGCATGTGGCGAGCACCTATCGATTCGATTCATTCTCGCGCGGATTCGTTTCGATTCTGGCGGCCGAACAGACGGCGAAAGGCGGGACGTGGTTTCAGGGCACCGCAGACGCTGTGCGTCAAGCGTGGGTCCACATCAACAGCCGGCCTTCCGAGCACATTTTGATTCTCTCCGGCGATCACATTTATCGCATGGACTATGACGCGTTCAGCAAAGCTCACAACAAATCGGGCGCGGATATTTCGATCGCCGTGCAACCCGTCACGCGCGAAGAAGCGCCTGAACTGGGCATCCTGAAAACAGACGCGAATGGGCGGATTGTGAAATTCGTCGAGAAGCCGAAGACAGCGGAAGCGCTTGAGGCGATGCGCTGCGACACGACGACATTTGGTCTTTCGAAAGAAGAAGCTGAGAAGCGGCCGTTTCTAGCGAGCATGGGCGTGTATCTGTTTAACACGCCGGTGATGGACGAGTCGCTGCATCGGGACGTGAGCCAGCACGATTTCGGCAAGAACATTGTCCCGCAGGCCATTCTCGAACGGCACGTCAACGCGTTTTGCTTCCAGGGTTATTGGGCGGACATCGGTACCGTCGGCGCGTTTTACGAAGCGAATCTCGATCTCGTCCGACCGAATCCGAAATTCAATTTCTTCGATCCGACGATGCCGATCTACACACACGAACGACCGTTGCCCGGAGCGAAGATCAACGATGCACGCGTCGAAGGATCGGTGCTGTGCGAAGGCGTGGTCGTCGAAGGCGGCACGGTTCGCGATTCGATTCTCGGCGTCCGGGCGCGCGTCGGCAAGGGCGCGACGATTGAAAGCTCGATCGTGATGGGCGCGGATTTCTATCAATCGCCGAACGCTTCCGGTCCGCGTATCGGCATTGGCGAAGATGCAATTTTGCGCCGGACGATTGTGGACAAAGACGCGTCCGTTGGTAACAGAGCGCGGTTGATCAATGCGACGAATCAGGTGCACTACGATGATCCGAACAAGCAGTTTTTTGTGCGCGACGGGATCATTATTATTACGAAGGGCGGAGTCATCCCGGCGGGGTTTGAATACTAAAAAGATTGGTAACCGTTCAGTCTTGCCAAAAGATGACTCTCGCAAAGACGCAAAGGCGCAAAGAAAAGAAGAGTAAAACCGTTTAATGCTCCAGAATACATTTTTAACAGTCGAGAGGTCGGTCCTGTCATGTCCCCCTTTTTCTTGCACTTCTTTGCGTCTTTGCGCCTTTGC
>JANXLS010000814.1 GCA_025355035.1 Planctomycetota bacterium
CGAAGCGCGCGAAGGCGTCAAAGTCACGCGCGTTTACAACGGCTGCGGAATTCTCGTTTCGCAGATGAAAGCCGCCAAACGTGTCGGTCTCCCCGACGCGTATTTCGCATGCGATAAATCGTTTATGACGCAAGTCACCGATCTCTTTCTCGACGCCGAAGACGTGTCGCAAAACCAACTCGTCATCCTCGTCAAAAAAGGCAACCCTCACACCATCGCTCAATTGAAAGATCTCGGCGCGCCCGGATTGCGCATCGGAGTCGGCCATGAAAAACAATGCGCGCTGGGAGCGTTGACCGCGACGACGTTCAAAACCAGCGGCGTTTTCGACGGCGTCATGAAGAACGTCAAAGTCCAATCCGCAACCGGCGATCTCCTCGTCAATCAACTTCTCACCGGCTCACTTGACGCGGTCGTCGCGTACGTCAGCAACGCTACGGCATCTGCCGATAAACTCGATGCAATCCGCATCGACATTCCGTGCGCCATCGCGGTCCAGCCGATGGCCGTCAGCAAAGACTCTCCCAATAAACGCCTCGCCGGACGCCTGATGGACGCCCTGCGCTCCGCCGAATCCCGCGGACGCTTCGAAGCCCAAGGCTTCTCATGGAAGCTATCAAAATAGCAATAGAATTAGAGATCGGCGGTGTTGTCCGCCGTTCGTAACTTCAACGAACAATCGGACATCGAACGTAGTGGCCCGGCGCGCCCTGCTGCTCCAATGCCGGCAATGCTTCCGAACAGGATTTCTGCGCGAGCGGACAGCGCGGAACGAACGGGCATCCGGGCGGCGGATTGATCGGGCTGGGCGGTTCGCCTTCCAAACGAACGCGCTCGCGATGCTCGTCCGGAGTTCGCTTCGGAACCGCGTTCAGCAACGCGCGCGTATAGGGATGGCGCGGATTCGCATACAGTTCTTTCGTCTCCGCGATCTCAACAATATTGCCGAGATACATGACCGCGACGCGATGGCTGATGTGTTCGACGACAGAAAGATCGTGCGCGATAAAAAGGTAGCTGATGTTTCGCTGGGCCTGAAGATCCATCAACAGATTAATGATCTGCGCCTGGACCGAAACGTCGAGGGCGCTGACCGCTTCGTCGCAGACGATAAACTCCGGATTCACCGCAAGCGCGCGCGCGATGCCGATGCGCTGGCGTTGTCCGCCCGAAAATTCGTGTGGATAGCGCTCGATCGCCTGCGGTGGAAGGCCGACGCTTTTCAATAGATCGTAAACCATCTCGCGGCGTTCGTTGGCGTTCGCTCCGATGCCGTGAACAATTAATCCTTCAGCGATGATCTGCTCGACGGTCATGCGCGGATTGAGGCTTGAATACGGGTCCTGAAAAATGATCTGCATCCGTTTTCGAATCGGGCGAAGTTGCGTGTGCGAGAGGTCCTGGATTTCTTCACCGCCGAATCGCACACGTCCAGAGGTCGGTTCGATTAACCGCAGAATGCTCCGGCCAATCGTCGTTTTTCCGCAACCGGATTCGCCGACGAGTCCCAGCGTTTCGTGCGTCTTTAGATCAAACGACACATTCGTGACTGCCTGCACGTGTCCGACCGTTGTGCCCAGCAGTCCGCGCTTGATGGGAAAGTGTTTGGTGAGTTCGCGGACCTGGAG
>JANXLS010000821.1 GCA_025355035.1 Planctomycetota bacterium
CGAAGCGCGATGAATGCCATTCTATTTGTGTTGCGAACAGGCTGTCAATGGAATTCGTTGGACGCGACGGGGATTTGTTCGTGCTCATCGGCCTATCGGCGCTTTCGGGAATGGACTGACGCCGGATTATTTCAGGAATTCGTAAGCGTTCGAAAACCAACGCTTCATGTTCATGTGGAGATTGGCTTAAATTGTGCGGCTACGCGTTGAGCGTCCAACGGTGGGGCAGCAGGGCGTCGATCTGGCTGGCGGGATGGGTTGAGATTCGGACCAGGACGTCGCGCAGATAATCCCAGGCATTGATGTGATGACGCTCGCAGGTGCGGATCAGCGAATAGAGTATCGCGGCCCGGCGGCCGCCGTGTTCGCTGCCGACGAACAGGTAGTTCTTGCGACCCAGTGCGATGGGGCGCAGCGCGTTCTCTGCTGCGTTGTTGTCCGCTTCCAGCGCGCCGCTTTCAACGAAGCGCTGGAGCGCGCGCCACTGGTTGCGCGCATAGCCAATCGCCAGACCCAGCGGGCTTTTGGGCAGCGTGTCGGCGGCGCGTGCTTTTAGCCAAGCGTTAATCTTGTCGAGCACGGCTTTTGAAACACTTTCGCGCAACTGTTTTCGAGCAGTGAACGCTGCGCTCAACGCGGCATGACGCTGCTCGCTTGGCAACGCACGTACAGCTTCGATAGCTGGGCGTGCTTGCGCTTCAACTGCGTATAACTCACCTATGAGAGAGAGTATTTCGGCCGCTCGCGAATCGGTATCTTTCGCTTCGAAAAACTTTCGGCGTGCGTGCGCCCAGCACGCGACTTCGATCACTTCTTTGCCTGCACACATACGATCGTAACCGGCGAACGCATCCGCCTGTAAGTATCCTTTGAAGCTTTTCAAAAACTTCTCGGGGCCGTCGCGGCTTCGAGACGGCGTGAAGTCGAAAACCGTGAACGGGTGCTCGTCATCGCCGACATACACCCAGAATCGCGCCGTCTGTGTCTTGCCGCGACCCGGATCCAGCAAATCGATCGGCGTGTCGTCCGTATGTATTTTCGACGACAGTATGATTTGACGCGCCATTCTTTTATAAAGCGGTTCGAGCAGTTCGGCGACCTGGCCCAGCCAGCCGCACTGCGTGCTGCGCGGAATGTCGAGGCCCAGCCTCGCGAAGATGTTCTCCTGCCGATACAGCGGCTGGTGATCGCAGAACTTGCTCACCGCGATCCACGCCAGCAGTCCCGGACCTGCGAGGCCCTTGTCGATCACTTTATCAGGCGGCGGTGCTATCGCGGGCTTCTCCTGGCACACTTTGCACGCGTACTTGATCCGCGCATGCTCGATGACTTTCAAACTCGC
>JANXLS010000825.1 GCA_025355035.1 Planctomycetota bacterium
GAAACACCGTGCGACGGCAACGATTGCGTTGGGATTCGTTTGCGAATCCTTGAGCGCGGCGATGCCGTTTTGGTGAAGTTCGGCGGCGTCTTCGGCGGCGGTTGCCAGCGCGAACATCACTGGTGCGAAAATGAAGACCGCGATTAAAACATTTTGTTTCAGATTCATTACCATGTCCTGATTTTTGGGCATAAAAAAAGAGCGTCGGACCAAGCCGCCGCTCCAGAGACCCCGACCAAGGGGTGATACAGAACAGCATACCTGGCCGACGCCCCACACGGGGGCGCGGCTCAAGTCGCTGCTTCTGTATCAAGAGCCCTCTCGGGCTCAGGTTGGTCGTTTCTCTGAAAGCAGATACTTGTGCTCACGCACAATCTAATTGTCACTTCGATGTCGATTAACTCATCAGATTCCTTTTAAACCCTGATCAAGCGAGACTTCCACCGTCTTACGTGTGTTGCGCTCTGGGCCTTCAGTTTTTGCCAAACAGCATCGGGTCGATCTTCAAATCGACGGTCCATTATCTACACCGACGCGAAAAGTAAAAGAAAAAGTGGTGTGCGAGAGCCGCTTGGGCGATTGAACACAGCTACGGTTTCTCTGCGCCCGTCATTTCGCTCCGCTGCATAAAGAGGGCTCGTTCGCATTCGGAATTGATGACCAAACTGTAGAATCATTCAATCCAATAACGCTAGCGCCCGAGCGATCACGTCCTGCGCGGTGCCCGTTCCCACTTCCAAAACCACCTTCATCGCAACCGCCTTCGGCACACCGTTGAGCGTCACTATCGCGCCGATAGCATCTTCCTGTTCAATTGTCAGCTGCCGGACTGTGTCAACATTCGCCGGAGCGCTGGACAAAACGTCCACAGGTCGCACGGTCCGCTTGCTGCGTTCTGTGTGTGTTCGCAGATTCATCGCTGCTCGGTCTAGTTCACATTCTTCTTTCAACCGCTTGACGCGCTCAAGATGTTGCGCGTGCTTTGCGCTGCGCGGGCGAAACTTTTTCCCGCGTTCCATCTCATCGGCCAGCGCTTTTTCAGGGTCGTGCACAGTGTACGGAATTCCTGCACCGTCCAGCAATTTCAGAACGTATTCTGTGGCTTTAATCGTAATAGTCATACCGACAACTCCGATGGTGTGTCTAACCCCGCTTCGCAGTACGAGTAATTTTCAAATCGTCCATAAATTCCGATCCCGGCTTCACTCCGGTAACCAACAACTGGTCGCGTGCGCGGGTGCAGGCGACGTACAAAAGATGGCGTTCCGTATTGTAGACTTCCTCTAAATCGGACTCGTCGGTTACCGCCTCAAGTCGAACCTGCAAGGGCAACACCTCTTCGTCACACGCCATGACAGACACAGCGCGAAACTCCAAGCCTTTGGCCAGATGCATCGTACTGACTGCGACATGGCCGCTGCGCGTCTCAACGTCATCGCCCAATTCGACCGCTGGATTTTGACTCTGTTTCACGACCGCCAGTGCTCGCTCGATTTGAGACTGAGATCGCACAAAAACGCCGATTTCATGGGGCTTCAAGCCTTCGGAGATTTGATCTGAAATCCATTTCCCCACACCGGCGATTTCCGAATCGACATCGGCGAACACGGTGACGGTTGGCGCGGTGCCTTCCAAAATCGAAATGGTGCCCTGTCGTCCTTCCGTGTTACCATCAACATCTGCAAGTGCGCCGGGCAACAATTGATCAGCGTGCCGGCGAATTTGATGGGATGTGCGGTAATTGATCTTGAGCGTATGTGATCGCCCGCGAATGTCCACACCGACGGCTTTCCATGAAAACGGTTGCTGAAAGATGCGTTGCCCCAGGTCGCCGGCGAAGAAAAGGCCGTTCGGTCGTCTGCCGCCCATAGCTGCGAGAAATCGCAATTCCGCAACGCCCACGTCCTGCGCTTCATCTACGACGACAAACTCAAAAGGCGAGCGTCGATACTTCTGGATGCTCTCGGCGGCGCGGCTGAACACCTCGGCGGGCGCGATCAGGTGGTCCGTGCCCAAACCATTCCGCACCGTTTCAAAGATCGACCAAAGCTGGAGACGCTGCTACTCACTCAAGCGCGTCTTGCGGCCCAAGCGCTGCACGTCCCGGTAGTCGTCCCACGACTTTAACTGCCAGGCATCGACGACATCGCTCCATTCTGAGCAAAGAAATGAGGACGTGAATTTGGCGCCCGCCGTTTTGGCTGCTTCGACCAGTCGTTGCCGAATCTGCTCCGGTGTCGCGATGACGGGACGCTCGAAATTCGACTCGAACATGCGCAGCCCGATGCTCGCCAGCGAATGCACTTCCAGTCGCTCGGCGATATGCGGTTCGTTCCCGACCAGCCGCCGCAACCGCGTTCGAAGGGCACTGGCCAGCGTCCCCGAAAACGTGGTGAGCAACACACGCGCATCAGGGTGCGATCGCGCGAGATACACGGCCCGATGGAGCGCCACGATTGTCTTGCCTGTGCCGGCTGATCCGGAGATGCGCACCGGCCCGCTGTAATCGCGCTCGACCATGCTGCGCTGAGCCGGGTGCAGAAAGACAGTCCATTTCTCCCATGGATAATCGAGCGCACGTTCCAATTCTGCCGCGTTGCCGACGACGCGGAAACGGCGCTGTGCGTCCGGATGCTTGAACGGATCAGCGTCCACTGCCGCCTTCTGTGGCACCTGTGGTGTACCGCCGGTGGCCAGTTCCAACAGCGCTTCCGCCGCTTCGTGCGGCAGCCGCTCGGCGATTGAAAACAGCGTGTCTTCGGTCGCCTTGCTCACGTCGTTCAGCCATTCTTTCGGCACGCCGTAGCTCAACAGGTCTTCGCTTGCTACGTTTGAAAACAGTGGCGACTTCGGCGGTTTGGGCTGTTCCACTTCCACATATTTTGGAACCGTGATCTCTTTGACCGTCTCGCGAATTTCGACGAGTTGCGCTGCGCCGGTGTTGGGATGGCGCTCGATCTTGCGCCGCTCGGCCCAACTGTAGGCTTTGTCATGATGATCGACGTAACAGAGCAGCAGGCTGGCGTCAGTCTTGTGGACGATCATGCGGATGTCGCGGCCAACGCGCACCGACCAGAAATGTGCGTCCTTCGCTCGATCGATCCGGTGGAACTGCATACCGGGCGCGGAAGGGTCCATTTGAAGGTCGAATGCCGTCGTCTTGACCAACTTCTGTTCGTCGGCGGTCAGGCGCGTGAGACTGTCAGTGAAGGTGTCGGAGATACGGAATTCCATTTTTGATTGCTCGCGACTAACTCCCAGGGCTATCAATCCGCCCATTCAATGGCGGCCCACTTGAGCAGTTCGCCTTCGCGCTTCTCGATCGCCTTTACATTCCAATCCTTTTGCTCAATCATGTCGGCGACCTCGTTAGCGATCAGAAGCCCGGTTTCGCGGTAGGACTTCACCTTTT
>JANXLS010000829.1 GCA_025355035.1 Planctomycetota bacterium
CGAAGATTATAAATGGTGGCTGCCCGACATGCTGCCGGACCACAAGAGCCTGATTCGCCCCGGTTTCAAAACGATTGTCAACGTCGGGTCTGTCGGACAACCCCGCGATGGAATTCCCGAAGCCTGTTACGCGATTTTCGAATACGATCCGCCAAAAGAAGTAACGTCTCGCTCGCCATCGGTGGTTCTCGGTAGATGCGATTCAACCATGATCCTTTCAAGACACGCCGCTGCCGAGACGCAGCTTGCGACAACTGTCACACATAACGCCGACTCGGCTGATCCGTTGGAATGGAATGACGAAGAGACGCGGAACGAGCTCGACGCCGAATTGCAGAAAGCGCGCGAATCCGTCGTCCTCTTGACCCCGAAGGTCTACTTCCGGCGTGTGCCATACAATATCGAAGACACGCAAACGCGATTATTCGCGATCCCCGACCTTCCACGCTACAATGGCGTCCGATTGTCGTTGGGTAAATAATCGAATAGTACGTGATTCAAAAGTTGTTTCCAATTTACGCATCCACTTGTTTTGGGATTGAAATGAAGAAAGCATTTATCACTGGCATCACCGGACAGGACGGCTCGTACCTCGCTGAATTGCTACTCGCGAAGGGCTATGAAGTTCACGGTCTGATCCGCCGAACGAGTACGTTCACCACCACTCGCATCGAGCATCTGTACCACGACCTCCACGTCAAAGGCAAGCCGCTCTTCCTGCATTACGGTGACCTCGTGGATGCCGGCTCGCTCATCACATTGATGCGTACCATTCAGCCCGACGAAGTTTACAATCTGGGAGCACAATCGCACGTCGCCGTCTCGTTCCAAAATCCGATCTTCACCGTGAACGCTGACGCGCTGGGTGTGTTGCACTGCCTCGAAGCCGTTCGTTTTCTCGACAAGAAGCCGCGCTTCTATCAGGCATCGTCCAGCGAAATGTATGGCAAAGTCATTGAAACGCCGCAATCGGAAACAACCCCATTCTATCCGCGCAGCCCCTACGCCTGCGCCAAAGTGTACGGATTCTGGCAGACGGTGAATTACCGCGAATCGTACGATCTTTTCGCGTGCAATGGCATTCTTTTCAATCACGAATCGCCGCGCCGTGGGGAAACGTTTGTGACGCGCAAGATCACACGTGCCGCCACGCGCATTAAACTCGGCCTTCAGGAAAAACTCTATCTTGGCAATCTCGACGCCAAGCGCGATTGGGGCTTCGCCGGCGATTATGTCGAGGCCATGTGGCTGATGCTGCAGCAGGAGAAGGCCGACGATTACGTCGTCGCGACCGGTGAAACACATTCTGTCGCGGAATTCCTGATGGAAGTGTTCGGGCAGCTGGAACTCGATTGGAAAAAATACGTCGAACAGGATGCCCGCTACTTCCGTCCCGCTGAAGTCGATCTGCTCCTGGGCGACGCGACCCGAGCGCGCAAGCAACTGGGTTGGGAACCGAAAGTGACGTTCAAAGCGCTCGCAAAAATGATGACCACTGCCGACCTCGAACTCGCCAAGCGTGAAAAAGTTCTCGCCGACGCTGGCTACGCTCACCATGGCGCAGAGCCCGATTAAACCCCTCGTATTGTCTCGCGCTTTGCTAATACGACAGTGAGCGAAGCGAGCCGTCGCCGTTCCCCTCTCATGTTGGGGTGAGGGGAGAGCGTGAGACTTTCGCTGTGCGCCGATCAACAGTTTCCTTTTTTTTGTGATAAAAAGTGGAGCGCGCAATTTCGCTCCACTTGTTTTACGCCCGAATTATTCACCACTCGGTTATGAATGTCCGTGAATACAAAATCTATTTAATCACCCATTCGCACTTTTCACCGGCGACCGTGAAATCGATCGGATGTTCGCGGCCTTCGATGCGCGCGCGGAAGCGAAGGCCTTGGGAGCTGCTCTTCGCAAACGTCCCACCATTTTCGAGCGTGGTGTAAGCTGCTTCTTTGGTTCCATCCACGCGATAGATCACAGCATTCGCGCCGCTCCGGTTCACGATTTCCAGCGCGCTTTCCGGAACGAGTTTTCGCGGCGGATTCGGCTTGCCGGGCCGTTCGTAATGCCAGGCATTTTGTTTGAAAGCAGCATCAATCAGCGCGAAGAATTCCGGATCATAGTCTTTCAACTTCGCGCGCGTGTCAATGTCGCCATGCTGATGGTTGTTGTTATCGTTCGTGTCGAAATACGATTGAACGCCTTCCGCCCAAAATTCCTTGTGATTTTCGGTTGCGTAGGTCTGCTTCCACAGCGCCTTTTTACGCGTCGAATTCTGATAAACTTCGATCACTTTTTTATCGAAACCGGGGTCGATCGAATTCAAACCCATCTCGTGGATCACGTGCGCGAATTCGTGCACGAGGATGTTTTCGTTGGGATATCTATCACCGTCGAGATGCAGTAGATTTGCCTCGTCGCAACTGACCGCCGGGCGCGCGTGCGTCGCACCCAAACCCCGCGCGCGCGCGTCCCAATACGCCTTCGGTGTGAGGTCGCTGTGCTCCGGAACATCCGTGGTCAACTCCGACTTCGCCATCACGGCGAGACGTATTTTGTTCTTGATGATCGCGGCTCGAACGTCGTCGCGGCCTTCAAGCATTTTGTTGACGATTCGTGCTGCTTCGAGCATCGCTGCTTCCTGAACTTTCTCCGATCCCAACACGGGAAAGCCTTTCGCGTCGACGTACTTTTTATAAAACGGTGCGAGCTTCAAGGCCTGCCGAAGTTCATCCGGAACAGCAGTTATTTTCAAATCCGCCGGCGGCGATGGGACGCCTTCGGAGGCTCGCACGAAAACACAGCTTACAATGAGCGATGCTGCAAAAATGAATTGGGCTAAATTGTGTTTCATGGCGAGAAGTCCTCTCACTGAGTATGCAACGAAGAGCCGCTCTAAAAGACGCAAGCAGACCCCTCAAATCAACATTGTCGGACCACTATGAAATCCGCGCATCCGCTGCTAACACTTGTCCTGAAATGCCGGGGTTTTGCAGTACATCGACGACGAATGTTCCCAGCGATTTCGCTGCGTCGTATTCGGACTTCAAAACGCGTTTGAGTTTTGCTGCTGCGACGAATTCCGAAGACGCGGTCCGGCCCATCGCAGACTCCGCGACGAACGGCGGCACCACGGCGTTGACGCGGACTCCGATCGATCCCCATTCCCTCGCGGTCGATTTCACCAAAGCGATCAAACCGCTTTGCGCCATGGCGTAGGCCGTTCCGCCCGATCGTCCAGCCCATGCCGCATGCGATGAGAGGGCCAGCACCGATCCGCTTTTTTGCTTGATGAATTGGCGCGAGAAAGCTTTCAGAATGAGAAAAAATGCTTTCAGATCGGTGTTCAATACGGCTCGAACATCCACTTCCGGTTGTGAGACCAACGGTGCGTCGAGAGAAATTCCACAGGCCCAAACGAGCGCGTCGATTCGTTCGAATTTCTGAAGGAACGCGCCACTCAACAATGCAGGCTGAGTTGGGTCGCTCAAGTCCGCGTGAAACGCTGCGCTGTCCGGCGCGTTTTGAAGCAACACATCGCACGCTTCTTTGCGTGTGTTGTAATGCAGCCCGACGGAAAATCCGCGCGCGCACAACTCCGTGGCGATCGCGCCGCCGAGCGTTCCGGAAGATCCGAGAATAAGGGCCGTTGGCATGGGCGCGATTTTAGTTTTTCGCGCGGCGTTGTGCAATCAAATGCGGAAATAAACGTTCCGTTCGTATTTCTCTTTTGCAGCGCAATTTGGAACCGATCCGTTACAATTGCTGCAATAAACTTCGGGGGGAATCCAATGCCGGGACGCGTCCGTTTCGTCTGCCTGCTCCATTCACATCAGCCCGTCGGAAACTTCGATCACGTCATCGAAGAAGCCTACAATCTCAGCTACATGCCGTATGTTGAAGTCTTCGAGAAGCATCCGAAGATTCCATTGACGCACCACGTCTCAGGCTGTTTGCTTGAATGGCTCGAACAGCATCACCCGGAGTATCTCGACCGTCTTTCCGGGCACGTGCAGGGCGCGAACGGGTTTAAAAAATGGGAGATGATCGGAGGCGGATTTTACGAACCGATCATGCCGCTGCTCCCCTCGCGCGACCGCATCGGGCAGATCAAGCGGATGCAGAATTTCATCGAGAAACGATTCGGAGCGAAGCCGCAAAGCTTCTGGCTGGCCGAGCGTGTTTGGGAGCCGGCGCTGCTGAAAGATCTCGCTGACGCCGACGTGAAATACCTGACGCTCGATGATTCGCACTTCCGTGCGGCCGGTTTGGATGACAAGGAACTGACCGGCGGATTCATCGCCGAAGATCAAGGTCGCATTTTGACTGCGTATCCCGCGTCCGAGAAATTGCGCTACATGATCCCGTATTCGCCGGTCGAAGAAGTAATGGATTATCTCCGCAGTCTCGTCCCCGCGGGCGGCGAGAGCGTCGCATGTTACACCGACGACGGCGAAAAATTCGGCGTCTGGCCAAACTCGTTCAAACATGTTTTCACCAACCGTTGGCTCGAACAATTTCTCACGGCACTGGATGCGGCTCAGGAAGAAGGCTGGCTCGTCTGCTCGACGCTTCAGGAAGCGTATGATGAAATCGACGCCGCCGGACGCGTTTGCATCCCGGAGAACAGCTACCGAGAGATGACGGAATGGGCGCTCCCGGCAAAGAAATTGGCGCTCTACGAGCATTCAATGAACGCGATTAAGACCGATCCGGAATTGATGCAGAACGAATCGATTAACACGGTACTCCCCATGGTGAAAGGGGGCAACTGGCGCTCATTCAAAATCAAGTACGGCGAAGGAGCGCGGATGTATGCGAAGATGATGGAGGTCAGCGAGAAAGTAGAAACGCTCCCGGCGAATTCAGCCATTCGCGAACAAGCGCAGACGCACCTGTATCGCGGACAATGCAACTGCCCCTACTGGCACGGCGTCTTCGGCGGGATGTATTTGCCGCATTTGCGCAGCGCCGTTTACAGCGAGTTGATCAAAGCCGACAAACTCGCTGACGAAGTTCGCGCGCAATCGTCCTTGCGCCGCGACGAACGCGATTTCGATTTCGATGGCGAGACGGAGTACAAACTGAGCAACGATCGGCTCGCTCTGTATCTGCATCCACGACGCGGTGGACATCTGTACGAATTCGATTTGCGCGACGCGTCCTTCAATGCGGGCGATACGTTCTCGCGGCGCTTCGAAGCATACCATCTCAAGGTGGCGACGGCGTTTGTCGGACAGAATGACGGCTCGAGTCTGCACGACCGTGTGGTCGCAAAAGAAGCGGGGCTTGAGAAACTGCTGCACTACGATTCGTATTTGCGCGAGAGTCTCGTCGATCACGTCAGCCTGTATCCATTGACAACGACGTCGCTGCTTTCGGGGCAACCGCCCAGCGACCTCGGTTTCCGTGTCGGCCGGTATGAAGCGCGTCCCGTGAACCTCTCGCGCGGCGATGAAAAAGCGCTGGCCGTCGATTTGATTCGACGCGGGCGATTCAATGGCGCGGTGATTCAGGTGGCCAAGCGCGTGACGCTCGGAAGCGATTCGAGCTTCACCGTTGATTATGTTCTCGAACATTACGGCGGACCCGATCTGAGTGGATGGTTCGCGGTCGAATTCAATTGGACGATGCTGGCCGGCAACGCACACGATCGCTATTTCTTCCACGAGAAATCGGACAACGTCGGAAAACTTGAGACCGAAGCGGACTTCGGCGAACTGCGATTCGCCGGGATGAAAGACGAATGGATGAACGTGATGCTGACGTTGCGGACGTCCGCCCCGGCGCAGTACCTCGTTGCGCCCGTCAAGACGGTCTCCCAGTCTGAAGGCGGGTTCGAGTCGGTGTATCAAAGTTCCACGATGGTTCTTCAATGGCCCGTTCTACTGGCGGAAGGCAAGAAATTCGCTGTCACCTTGAAGCAGGAGGCGGGCCGTGTCCGAAATTGAAGCTCGAGCGCCGAAGCTGTTGTTGGTCGAGAGCGATGACGAAGTCGCACACGCCGAATCGGCGGCGCTGATCGCCGACGGCTTCGAGATCATTCGCGTGCACGACGGTGCGGAAGCGCTGAAAGCCATATCGAGCGGTAAGTTCGATCTGGCACTGGTCAACCTCGACAACCTCGGTCAGGCCGGGCTGGATTTTTGCCGCAGCGTCAAAGACAACCCCGTCCTCAATTGGATGCCGGTGATGTTTTCGACGAAGACGATCATCAAAGACACCGTTGAGAAAGTCTATGCCGCGGGGGCGGACGACTTCGTCGGCTGGCCCTGCCAACCGCAGGAGATGAACATACGCGCGAAGGCCTTGTTGCGCAAAGGCCAGGAGGAACGCTGGCTCGTCGATCGCGCGCGCAAACTCGCTGAGAAGATTGCCGAGCGCGACGACGAACTGGATGACTTGCGCCGCTTCGCACAGGACATCGTCAGTTCGCTGTCGTCGATTCTCCTGGTCGTCGATTCCAATCAGACGATTCTTTTCGCAAACGCGCCCTTCCTCAGCGCGGCACACGCGGAACGACGAAATGTCGTTGCGCACAAGCTCTCTGAACATTTCAATCTGAATGCTGCGGACGGTAGTCCCGCCGGCGGTCTTAATGGGGCGATCGAAATCGCGCTCTCGAACGGCCAGCCGTCGCGCCTGCGTCGGCTCAACGGATTGTTGCGTGCGCATCCCGAACGCATGACCGACGTGACCGTGACCGCGATCGACTTTGGCGGGATGCGGCAGGTGTTGATGGTCGTCGAAGACGTGACCGAACAATCCATCGCCGAAGCCGAAGTGTTGCAGGAACGCGCCAAGCTCCACGACGTCGTCAACGCGATGAACGCAGCGCTGTGCCTGATCGATCGCGATGGCAAAATCCATTGGCAGAACCGAACCTTTGGATTGTGGTTCGGCGACGCGTTTGGACAACCCGGTTTGCAGGCGTTCAGCAACCAGATGCGCAACGATCCGGACTGGATTGAGCAAGTCTTTGCGCGCGGAAACGTCATCCATAAAGACTGGTCCGTCTTCACGCCGCACGGGCAGCGCGTTCACTTTTCGAATATCATCGCGCGCATCAAATCCGTTGGCGGCGAGACGCAGCAGGCTTTGGTGCTGACTCAGGACGTGACGGAGCAGGAGACGCGCGTCGAACAGCTTTCGTTGCTGCGCGAACTCTCCCAGATTTTGCAGGGAACATTGCAGGCCGAGCGGCTCTACCATGTGATTTTGTTGTGCTGCACGACCGGCCACGCGCTCGGATTCAATCGCGCGTTTCTGTTCACGCGCAACCGCGTGGCAGGAACGCTGGATGCGCAGATGGCTGTCGGTCCGGCCAACCGCGAAGACGCGTTCCGAATCTGGTCGGAGCTGTCGTCAACGGGGCGCAGCCTGCACGACCTGCTGCGCGATTTGACGCAGCTTCCGAAAAAAGAATCGATGCCTTTGTTTCCGCTCATCCGGAATCTGCGGTATTCATTGGACGATTCGTCCGAAATCATTGTCCGCACGGTGCTCGAAAAGAAGGAGCAGGTGGTTACCGACGCATCCCGCGATCCGCGCGTCACTGCGAAATTCCGCGAAAGTTTCGGATCGGCGGAATTCGTCTCCGTCCCGTTGATCGTCAAAGGCGCGGTGGTCGGTGTGATCCTTGCGGACAACCTGTATTCGGGCCGCGGCATCACCGACGATCACGTGAAGTTGATGATGCTCTTTGCGTCGCAGGCCGCGCTCGCCATCGAAAATGCCGAGACGTACGCGGATTTACAAAAAAGTCTGGAGGAATTGCGCCACGCTCAGAACGCACTGGTCCAAGGCGAGAAGCTGGCCACGGTCGGCAAAATGGCCGCGCATGTCGCGCACGAAATCCGCAATCCGCTCTCGACAATCGGCGGTTTTGCGCAGTCGATTTTACGCAAACCCGACAATATTGAGCGCGTCAAAAAGAGCGCGGGCGTCATCGCGGAAGAAGCTATGCGGCTGGAGAATCTGTTGAAAGGCGTGATGGATTTTTCGCGCCCCTCCGCCCCGGTTTTGAAGCTCGGTGAAGTCAACGTCATTGCCGAAAAAGCGTTCCGAACGCAAGTCGACTTTCTGGGCGCGCGGGGCATTCTTGCCCAACTCGATCTGGACCGTTCCCTTCCGGAAATCGAGTTTGACGAAAATCAGGTCATGCAGATTTTGCATAATTTGATTCGCAACGCGGCGGACAGCATGCAGGCCGGCGGAAGCTTGAATCTAAAAACGTTCCGCATCGATGAGGAAGTGTGCTTCTCGATTTCGGACACGGGCTCCGGAATCCCAGCCGACATTCTGGATCGGCTCTTCGATCCGTTCTTCACCACCAAGCCGGATGGGACAGGGCTGGGGCTTGCTGTCAGTAAAAAGATCATTGAAGATCACGGCGGAAGAATCGAAGTGCACAGTACTCTCGGCAAAGGGACGACGTTCACAATCTGTTTTCCAACAAAACCCAATCCCAATCGGCCGCGGCAGAATCCAAATCAGTCGGGGACAATGTTGATTCCGTTGGGAGTTGCGCCGGTTAAGAAGTAGTTCTTTTTATCGCGGGAATCGTCGCCGTGTTGCCGTGATCGATGTCTTTTGCGGTGTTTGCCCTGGCGAACTGATTAGTATTTTTTTCAACGCTTCAACGACTTCGTTGGGATTCTGAAACCGCATGGCCGGATCGCGCTGCATCATGCGGATGACTATGCGCGACAGTTCGGGCGACAGCTTTGCGTTGAACTGCTGCGGGTTCGGGACCGGCGCCTGCAATCGGCGCATCATGACTTCCTTGGGAATGCCGCCTTCGTCGAACGGCCGCTCACCCGTGAGTGCTTGGAAGAGGCAACAGCCCAGCGAATAAATATCCGAGCGCGTGTCGCCGGACTTTCCCAGCGCTTGTTCGGGCGCCACGTAATAGGCGTTTTCCCCAACAAGAAAACGCATCTGTTCATCCTTCACCAATCCGAGATCGGCGAGTTTGGCGTGGCCGTCCGGGGTGACCATGACGGCGTTGGGACGGACTTCGCGGTGAATGATTCCAGCGCGGAAGCCGTAGTCGAGTGCAGACGCGACCTGCGAGAAAATCAGCACCGCGCGGCGCGCGTCCATCCGGCCCTCACTGTACTCGTCCATGATTTCGTCGAGTCGCTGGCCGTCGATGTACTCCATGGAGTAATAGAACAGCGAACCGCTCTTTCCGACTTCGTGAACGCGGATCAGATTCGGATGATTCAAGCGGCCGGCGTTCCGTGCTTCGGTCAAAAACTCTTCAACGAATTTGGAATCTTTCGTGCGCTCGGGAGGCAAAACTTTCAGCGCGACGTCACGCTCCATCGACATTTGTGTCGCTTTGTAGACGATCCCCATCGCACCTTCGCCAACGACAGAGTCGATTTTGTAGCCTTTGATTTCGAGCAATTCTTTGGACAGAACAAGCGCGCCCATGCCTTTCAAAATTGCGCTTTCGCTATCCTTTTTGATCTGCGGTTTGGGCGCAACCGGGACGGGATTCTTGGGGACGG
>JANXLS010000842.1 GCA_025355035.1 Planctomycetota bacterium
GTTGAATGAAATGACGCCGATTCAAGCGCTGTCGTTGTTGGATGAGTTGACGCGGAAGGTACGTGGATTGTAGGAACCGCTGCGATTGGATGGGTGTGATCCAAAAGTTTTTAGCATCTATTTTTATGATTCGAGCATATAAGGTCAGGACCTGATCGATTCCAAAAACAGGCGTGAGAGGGTTTTGCCATGTTTCGATTCGCTACTCCAGCATTCTTGATTGTTTGCGCCACTCTTTCACTTCGGGCTGAAGATGTGAATTCGGAGCTCGAGCGGAAGCTCAGCGCTAAATGCGCAGACCTACTGATCCAGAAAATCGAAGCCAAAATGAAATTTAAGGACGATTCGCAGCAGGTGCGCGAGGTCAATGAACAGTTGCAAAGCTTCGAAGGTCTGCTTGACGGGATTCGGAGGGACGCAAAGGATCGATTAAAAGCGAAGCTTGCGGAAATCGATGGCGAGATGCAGAAGTTCAAAGGCGGCCGGAAAGAGGACATCGATTTTAATCGCGTTCAACTGATCGAGCAATCGCGCGGGGCTATCGCGAAGAAGCTGCTTGAACTGGAACTCGGGTTTTCGTTTGGCGGAGATGATCCGCAGAAAAATTCGAAGCAGATGATGCAGGCTCAGAATTCGAGATTTCACCTGAAATTGCCGAATGGGGCGGAGTTGGAGGCGGAAGGGCCATGGCTTCAGAATTCGCCCGAGGCGCGCGAAGTTCTCGAAACGTTCAACGATCCGGCAAAGGATGGGGCGATCTCCCTTCGCGTGATGGATCCAATGGAAGTCGATGCAATCAAAGATCAGCTCGCGAAAGTGGCCCCGAACGTGAAATCGGAATTCTCGGAGAAGCTGAGGCTGCTCAGTCTAATGTCGGATGATCCGGTTCAACTGCGCCGCGCGGCGGGTGTGTTGAAAGCGCTGCGCCAAAACGGGCCGAATCCGTTTGGAAAGGGGGGCGGTGAATTCAATCTCAACATGAAGGGTCAGAATCTCGATGTCGAGGTGCAAAAACGTCAGCCGGGAAAGCCGGGGATGGATGATGTGAAAAAGAAGAAGGATGTCGTCGACGACAAGTTTTAATGGGCGAGTTTTTGTCGCATCGTTTCTGCGACTGCGCGTTCGTTGGCATCGTTCGATTTTGCCAAGACGTTCGCAACGCGCTCCTGCTGTTGGATTGCGCGATTCTGACTGAGTTTCCATTTGCCTTCAATAGTCGTGATGCGGATGCGGAAACCGACGACGGATTGAGCCAGTTTCGTATAGAAGTCATTCGATGTTTCGAACTGCCACGGCATTTCACGCGGGGATTCGTAATGGCGCACTGTTCGGTCGAGCAACGCCATCAATTCGTTGGGATCGGTGATGGCCTCGAAAACTCCGGTAACGTGAACTGCCGTGTAATTCCATGTCGGGACTGCGTTGGGTGTTTCGTACCACGTGGGGGATATGTAGGCATGCGGGCCGGAGAAGATCGCGATAACCGTTCGGCCTTCGGCGAATGTCCAATGCGGATTGGCGCGGGCCATGTGGGACAGCAAGTGACCGCTTTCGCCGGCGATGCGTTGGGTCAAGAAAGGCAGATGCGTCGCGAATGGTGTGTCGCCGTGTTGGGAGACGAGGACTCCGAAACTGTGCTGTTGGATAAACTCGAAGAGGGTGTCGCTGTTGGGTTCGTTAAAGGCTGGCGGGATGTACATGCTTCGTGACGCTCCGGGATCAACTAGCGTACAGATTGTGCTGGCGGATGTAACCGAGCACGTTTGGATGCAGAAATTTTGCGACTTCGGGATCGTTGGTTTTGAGCATCGCCCGAACATCGGTTGAGCTGATCTTGACCAGGTCTTCGTGCGTTTCGGGCTGCAGATAGATGTGCGGCACTTTCCGATACCATTGGACCTTCGGATCTTCTTCAACGCCGGGGCGGGCGACGGTGATGAAGCGGATTTGGCGCTCGAGGAATTCGTAGTTCACCCACTTGTCGAACGTCTTCGCGTTGTCGAGGCCGATGATGATGCTGAAGTCGTAACGGTCGGTCAAGTGGGTGTCGTCCAGCAGCATCTTGACGAGGTGGTAGGTTTCGCCACCGAGGTTGTGGTCGATTTCGTACGACGAGACTTTGAGCCGACCGTCGGATTGTGTGGCGAGTCGGCAGAGCTCCAAACGGTCTTCCGGAGACATCATGTGTTTGCCGCAGAGATGGGAGCAGCAGGGCATCACCCAGACTTCGTCGAATTCCTTGCTGCAATTCAACACGAGCTGCGCGTTCTTGATGTGCCCCGTCGTGATCGGATCGAACGCTCCGCCGAAGATGGCGACTTTCAATTTCCGGCCGAGCGATTGGTACTGCGCTTTTCGGCGCTGAATTTTGGCGATGTTCTGGGCGCTGAGTTCGTCGGCGTGCCAGCCGCATTCGTTGCAGAGCTGGAGGACCGAATTGAGCAGGTCGCTAGTGTCTTCTTTCAGATTTTCGAGATCGGAGTAACGCGTTGTGCGAATGGCCATACGGAGCACGTCGTCGAGTCGCTCCTTTAATGGTGTGCGGCCGAAGATGGAGACGAAGGATTCGTTGACGCGGGTCTGAAGATCTCGAAAGCCGGGATCGATTTTCTTTTTTGCCATGTGCACCGTCCTTTTGGAATTTCGCGACAGATTTGATGCGGGGATTCTCTCGCAAAGGGGAACGTGCGCAAAGTAAATATGCTGGGACGGTGCTTGTGTGGCACATAAGAAAATTTAAATTGAACGGATTCGATTTCCGCAGCGATCAATTCGGACCGATTCTGCATGAAAGAAATCGTACAGCGTATTTAAGGAGTCCGCTATTGACTGACGCAACTGTAAAGCCGCACGCTTTCGCCTCACCCCGCGCAGGGGTACCTGAGTCGGCCCTCTCCCCAACAGGAGCGGGGAACGGCGACGGATCGCTGCGCTCGTTGCCATCTTTTAGCCATGCCGTCGTGATGATTTTGTTTTTTGTTTTGATGTTTGCGAAAGCGGAAGAGGGGTTTTGGCCGTTCGATATGGTGCCGAAAGAGCGCATTGAACGGCGCTATGAGTTTAAACCGAGCGACGAATGGCTTTTGAAAGCTCAGCGCGGATCGTTGCGGTTGACGAACGGCGGTTCGGGGGCGTTTATTTCACAGCATGGTTTGGTCATAACGAATCGGCATGTTGCCGGGACGACGTTGCATCGGTTAAGCGTGCCGGGCAAGACGGATTTGATTCGTGACGGGTTTCTGGCGAAGACGCAAGCGGAGGAGGCGCAAGCGCCGGGGTTGCGGTTTGAGCAGCTTATTG
>JANXLS010000933.1 GCA_025355035.1 Planctomycetota bacterium
TTCGGTTGCGAACTTTCTGCGCACGGCGTTTCAGGCGCGTTTCTTTGGTGCGGCAGCGAAGGCCACGGACAAGACGCAGGGTAAGGCGAGCGGCTTTTCGGTGATGGAATTCCAGAAGAAATTGTTGGGTGCGATGAAGACGTTGAAGATCGATCCGACGCTGGCGACGCGGTACCTTAACGACGGTTTCTCGGGCGGCGAAAAGAAGCAGATGGAAATTCTGCAAATGGCGATGTTGCAGCCGACGCTGGCGATGCTGGACGAAACGGATTCGGGATTGGACTTGGACAAGCTGCAGATCGTTGGCGAAGGCGCGGCTCGACTGGCTAAAGAACACAATATGGGCGTGTTGGTCATCACCCATTACAAGCGGCTTTTGACCTTCATCAAGCCGACGCATTCGCACTTGCTGGTTGACGGCAAGATCGGCGTGAGCATGGGACCGGAGCTGGTCGACGAATTGGAAGCGAAAGGGTATGAAGTCATCAAGAAAGAATATCTGAAGAAAACGGCATAGTATTTCAGGGAACATTAATTAACACGACTGCTGCCTTTCAACGGGAAATGAGGCGCTTTGAAACCAGGATTCAATTGCACGGAGTATTAGATGGCCAAGATGGGGACGGGTAATTTCGACAATGTCGGTGCTCAGGATACGCGCGACAATCTGATCAGCGAGATCACGGACGGCATTCAGACGTGTTTGACATACAACAGTGACGTCAGCGAGGGCGGCGAGCAGGAGTTCATGCCGCTGATTCAGATCTTGACGGTGTTGTGCGAACATTGTGGAGCGACGCCGCCAGAACCGGAAGTCGTTTCGAAATGGCGGAACGCGTACTTGTCCGTGTATGACGATCAGGCGGGAGATCATTTCGATGAAAAGTCGATGGTCAAGGCTCGCCGCAAGGTGATCGAAGAGACGTTCAAAAAATTGGACGATCTGGCGGAAAAGTACGAAGCAAGTTTGGATGCTGAAGACGTCGATGAAGATGAAGAAGGGGATGACGAGTAAAGGGCGATGAAATAATATTTGTGTTAAGAACCTATCCCAAAACCCGACGCATCCATCTGCTTGCGGCGGGCGGCGTGGCCCTTCGTCAGTCTCGCTAAGCGTATTTGTCTCAATACGCTGCGCTCGACTTCCTCGGTCCACTTGCCCGGCGCGGCGCATCTGGACGC
>JANXLS010001001.1 GCA_025355035.1 Planctomycetota bacterium
GCCAGCGCGTCGATGTTCGGTGTCATGATTTCGCCGCCGAAGCAGCCGACGTCCGAGAAGCCCAAATCATCCGCGAGGATCAACAAAATATTCGGCTTCGTTGGCGCATCCGCCGCACGAATCGACATCGCCGCCATCAACAGACACACAACCAATAAGCGAATTTTCATAGTCAAACCCGTCTCATTTCCGGGGTGCTTCGTTCGGAATTTTCACGCATCGGAAACCGATGTGATTGGCCGCCGACATCGGCTCCCCTTTGCCCCGCGTACCCACCATGTAGCGCGTGCAGTATTGATCGCTGCACAGAAACGATCCGCCGCGCTGAATGCGTTTCGGCTGATTCGGCTCGTCCGGATCGAAGCTCGACTCCGGCCCTTTCGGATTGCGCGCGACGACCGGCCCGACGCCTACAGTCTTCTCCAACTGCTCATAATAATCCGGCCGATACCAGTCCGAACACCACTCCCACGCATTCCCCGCCATGTCGTACAATCCATATTTGTTCGGCGGAAATTGAGCCACCGGAGCGATCCCCGCGAAGCCATCTTCCACGGTGTTCTTATCCGGAAAATGACCCTGGAAAATATTGGCCATCCACTGCCTGCCCGGCTTGATTTCGTCGCCCCACGTAAACGGCTTCCCAGCTTCGCCACCGCGCGCCGCGAACTCCCACTCCGCTTCCGTCGGCAGTCGTTTCCCCGCCCAGTTGCAATAGGCCACCGCGTCCTCGTAAGCGATGTGGACCGCCGCCACCTTCTCTTTACCTTTAATATCCGAATCCGGTCCCGCCGGGTGCTGCCAACTCGCGCCCGGAACATAGCGCCACCATGACAGCACGTCCCGGAGATCCACCGGCCCATCCGGTGCCGTGAAGACAATCGATCCCGCCACCAGCGCCTCTAACGGCGCACCCGGAACGTCCTCCGGTTTTGGCTTGCGCTCCGATACCGTCACATAGTTCGACGCCGCCACGAACTGCGCGAACTGCTCGTTGGTCACTTCCGTCTTGTCCATCCAAAAGCCATCAACGTACACCCGATGGATCGGCCGAGCGTCCTGCATCGGCTCATGCCCCGTCCCTTCGCAGTGCGATTTCGTCGGATCCAAGCTTCCCATCGAAAACTCGCCGCCCGGAATCCACACCATACCCTCGGGAGTTGGCCCGGGAGGCGCGCCCGCGTTTTCGCGAGTCGGCTCAAACGAATCGCTCGCCCAACCGATCGAAGCCGCCGTCAGCATCCCGGCAACGCACAGCCATACGAAGGAAAGAAGTTTCATACCTTTATAGTACGCCAAACGTCCCTTTT
>JANXLS010001027.1 GCA_025355035.1 Planctomycetota bacterium
CGAACGACATCGTCCAGCTCCAGCAGCAGGTCGAAGTCGTGGTGCTCGACATCAACCCGGAAAAGCAGGAAATCAGCCTGGGCATGAAGCAGGCCGAAGCCAATCCCTGGACGAACGTCGAAGAGCGCTACCCGGCCGGCACGAAGATCAAGGGCAAGGTCCGCAACATGACGACGTACGGCGCGTTTGTCGAGCTTGAAGAAGGCATCGACGGCCTGCTGCACGTGTCCGACATGAGCTGGACCAAGAAGGTGACGCACCCCAGCGCGCTGCTGAAGAAGGGCGACGAAGTCGAAGCCGTTGTTCTCAGCGTCGACAAGGAGCGCAAGCGCGTCGCGCTCGGACTGAAGCAGTTGGCCGACGATCCGTGGGCGACCGACATCCCCAGCCGCTTCAAGGCGGGCGACAAGGTCAGCGGCGAAGTGACGAAGCTCACCAGCTTCGGCGCATTCGTCGAAATCGACAAGGATCTCGAAGGCCTGCTGCACATCTCCGAAATGAGCGACAACAAAGTCGAAAAGCCCGAAGATGTGGTCAAGCCGAACCAGAAGTTGGAACTGCGCGTATTGAACGTCGATCCGAACGAACGCAAGATCGGCCTGAGCCTGCGCACAAACCCCGGCACCGGCATGGCCGAAGCGGAAGCTGAAGCGAAGGCTGCTGCCGCCGCTGCGGAAGCGGCTGCTGCGGAAGCGGCTGCTGCTGCGAAGAAGTAAGCGAACACGACGTGTAAACGTTAAAATGTGCACGCCGCGATTCGAGAGGATCGCGGCGTGTTTTCTTTGAAGCGTTGATTTTTTCGTTTGTTTGGATCCGGGTGTCCAGGAAGCGGTTGATTTCCAGCTTCTACAAAGTACTGTATATGGAGCTGGAGCAGTTCCACGGTACCTTATTTTCAGGGAGAATCGGAAATGAAGAACGTCGTGTTTGCGGCAGTTTTGTGTGTTGCGTTGTCTGGTTTTGTGTTCGCCGGTGAAACGACGGTCGTTGTGTCGCATGTTCATCTGTGCTGCAAGTCGTGTGTTGATGGCGTCACCCAAGCGTTGAAAGACGTGGCGGACGTGAAATTTGTCATTGAAAAAGACACCGAAAAAGTCACGCTGACGGCGAAGGACAACGCGTCGGCTCAGGCGGCTGTCGATGCCATGGCGGGCGCGGGTTACCAGGGTTCGACTGACAGCAAAGACGTTGTCATGAAGGACAACAGCGGCGCGCCGGAAGGCAAAGTGAAGAAGCTCGAAGTATCCAACATCCACAACTGCTGTGGCAAGTGCACCACTGCCATCGAAAAAGCGATCAAGTCCGTCCCCGGCGTCGCCAGCACAACGGCCAAGCCTAAGATCACGTCATTCTCGGTCGAAGGCGATTTTGACGCGAAGGCTGTGGTCAAAGCGCTGAACGATGCCGGCTTCCACGCCACGGTTAAGTAAAACAGTTCAAAGTTCAAGGTTTAACGTTAAGGGGCGGCTTTTCGGCTGCCCTTTTTCACATGTCGGGATCTGGAGTTTTCATGCGAATACTATTGACCGGCGCGACCGGCTTCATCGGCTCGCACGTCTTCGCCAATCTGGCTCGGGACGGCGTTCGCGTCGCGGGGTTTGTCCGCCATGCGTCGAACGCGTCGTCCGCGAGCGCGCATCGACTTGCGAAACTTGAACGGATCGTGCGCGAACATCCGAACGGGAGCCTCATCATCGGATCGCGTTTGGGCGATTCTGAAAAGGCGGTCGCTGACTTTTCGCCGACGGCCTGCGTCCATCTCGCCGGTCGCTCATCGGTGCGCGAATCGTTGAACAATCCGGGGATTTACGCCGACGTGAACGGCGCGGCGACGATCGAACTGCTGGAGTTGCTGCGACGCGTCGGTTGTCGCCGAATCGTACATGCCAGTTCCGTGATGGTCTATGGCAAGGACGCTCCCTTGCCCTATCGTGAGCCACATATCGGGAGCTCGCCGACTTCTTTTTATGGCGCGAGCAAACTCGCTGCGGAGACGCTCCTCAACACGTGGCGCGCGTTGCATGGAATGGAGACGATCAATCTTCGGCTTTTCTCGGTGTACGGGCCGGATTTACGGCCGGATTGCGTTCCATATTTAATCGCGTCCGCGATTCGAGACGAACGCGATTTCACGATCTTCGGCGATGGATCAAGTGTTCGCGATTACGTGGAGATCGATGACGTGGTCCGCGCGATTCGAGCCGCGATTGACGCTCCTCCACAGTCGAAAAATGCTTCGTTATCGTTGAATATTGGCTCTGGCATCGGAACCTGCTTGACAGATCTGGTGCGGAAAATCGAACGGGGTCTGAACAAAAAAGCGCGAATTGTTCATAAGCAGGCGGTCAGTGGCGAACTACCCGCGATCGTTGCCGACGTGACTTCTGCCCGCGAAAACCTGAACTGGCAACCGCGAGTGAACGTGGATGTTGGCATGAAAAAGTTGACGGAATGGTTCGCGACAGTAGGCGGGTAAACTCTAAATTCGACGAATAAAGGCATGGGCGCGGTGGGGCTGTTGCCTCCCCGCGGAATGTCAAACAGTTGGTTCTCGATACGCAAAACATCGGATTCGAACGGCTAAACGATTCCGCAGGCTTTGATTTCGTTGATCGAGATCAGCGATGGACGGCGCTGCGACTTGTCTTTGAACAGCACCGTTCGTGGCTTGCAACTCAGGATCCAACCCTGGCTCACGCTTTCGTCGTTGCGTCGCGTCAGCCAAACAAGGCTCTCGCGTCGCAACAGGATCTTCAAGCGGAACTCCAGGCTGTTTTTATTCTTCGTCGTCTTCACGGCAGCCCCCCGACTTTCGCACCCACTTTTCATACTCCATTTCGCTGGAAAAGAAAATGAGTTTTAAAAAGCCTTCCTCATACGTGCAGAAATCTACGCAAACGGATCGCCATGACTTTCGTCAAATTATTGAAATTTCTTTAGTGAAATCGCACACAATTTGCATATAGTACATAGTGCATGGAAAAAGAACGCACGAGCGCAGGTCTAACCTGAAGAAATTCGCGAGAGAAGTGGGGGAGGCGTTTACCGTGATCAAAGTACTAGTCATCGACGATTATCAAGAACACATCGATACGCTCGTCGGCACGCTGAATATTTACGGCTGCGAAGCGCGGGGCGTCAGTTCCGGGGCTGAAGGTCTGGCGATTTCACGCGAATGGCAGCCGCACCTGATCATCTGCGATGGCCTGCTCGGAAACATGCGGGCATGGCAATTCTCCTATCAGCTGCTCGCCGAAGAATTGCCGACGCGCCCCTATCTGGTTGCGCTCACCGGCTTTGACAGCAAACTCCAGCGCGTCCTCTGCGAAGAGTGCGGATACGACGAATACATCAACAAGCCGATCGAGCTATCAACGTTGCTGGGCTGGGTGCAGAAGGCGCGTGTCCGTTTCGAACAGAATTTCGCGTTCTAAAAACCCGTACGAAGCGCTTCCAAACCTGATTGAACTACCGAAATGAGCGCGCATTAACGCGCTTTTTTCGTTTCATCGCGAGTTTCGAACTGGGCCGGGACCGCACATGTGAGCGACGCGAAACGGAAGGCGTTTGACAAATATTGCGTCGACTCTGACATTTTCCGTCATTTATCACTCCACTTTGCAGCAAATTGAGATAAAGTTTCCCCCGCTTGCATTGCAGCCGCATCGGAGCGTCCGCACCTTATTTTCTTGCAGGAAACGCCAGGAACCCATGTCGTCCGTCCCTAGAATCGTCATCACCGGTATTGGTTTGACCGCCCCGAACGGCAACGCGCTGCCCGAGTTTCGTCACAGTCTCCTGACTGGCAAATCCGGCGTTCAAGCCTACTCGACCCGTTACATGGGGGCCGTGTTGGCGGGCGTCTGCAACTTCGATGAACTGCGTTATCAGAAAAAGAAGGAGCTGCGACGCGGCACCCGCGCAGGTTCCATCGCCATCTATTGCTCGAACGAAGCGCTCAAGGACAGCGGCATCGCCTGGGACAAAACCGATCGCTCCCGCGTCGGCGTTTATATCGGCGTCACCGAGCACGGGAACGTCGAAACAGAGAACGAAATCGCTGCGATTAAAGAGTACAACTACGATACGAAATTCTGGTCGCACCATCACAATCCGCGCACGGTAGCAAACAATCCCGCTGGCGAAGTGACGCTCAACATGCGCATCGTCGGCCCGCATTATACAATTGGCGCGGCCTGCGCTGCGGGCAATCTCGGTTTTATTCAGGGCCTTCAAATGCTGCGCTTGGGCGAAGTTGATCTCGCTTTCGCCGGCGGCGTCTCTGAAAGCATCCATACCTTCGGCATCTTCGCCAGCTTCAAATCCCAGGGCGCGTTGGCCACCCACGACGATCCGACCAAAGCGTCGCGACCCTTCGACCGCGACCGCAACGGCATCGTCGTCAGCGAAGGCGGTTGCGTCTACACCTTGGAACGACTCGATGACGCGCAAAAACGCGGCGCAAAGATTTATGGAGAGATCGTCGGCTACGCGTGCAATTCCGACGCGAGCGACTTCGTGTTGCCCAATCCCGAACGCCAGATGCAATGCATGGGCGCGGCGCTGAAAAAAGCCGGCCTCGCTCCGGATGACATCGACATCATCAATACCCACGCAACGGCGACGAAGCTTGGTGACATTCAGGAATGCATCGCCATCCGCGGCTTGTTCGGCGCGTGCAAGTCCACCTATATCAACAACACCAAGAGTTTCATTGGCCACGCGATGGGCGCGGCCGGTGCGTTGGAACTGACGGGCAATCTCCCGGCGTTCCAAGACGGGATCGTCCATCCGACGATCAACGTTGACAACCTGGATCCGGATTGCGCTCTGCCCAACCTCGTCTTGAACGAGCCCAAGCGGATTGACAACGTGCGGTATATTTTAAATAATTCGTCGGGTATGCTGGGCATTAATTCAGCGGTCATCGTCAAGCGTTTCGAAGCGTAAACGTACCGCGTCAGAAAAGCAGGCCATCAGGAACAGAAAGAGAGCACAGAAACAACATGACACACGATCAGATTCGGCAGGCGATTTTGGACATCATCGCGGATATCGCGCCGGATGAAGATATTTCAAACGTGAAGGGCGACGTCCGCCTACGCGAGCAGTTGGATTTGGACAGCATGGACTTCCTCGACATCGTCATGGAATTACGTAAGCGCTACAACGTCGAAGTGCCCGAAGCCGATTACATGCAACTCGCTTCGCTGGATTCCAGCGTCGCGTATTTGGAGCCGAAGATGAAGGGCAAGTAAAGCCATCGGAACGAAATGAGAGCCAAATTACGAGAATTTTACGATGAAGCGAAAACGCTGGCCGCTGCAAAGAAATACAACGGTGCGGCCAGCCGATTGTATTGCACGAAGTCGTCCGGAATAATTCGACACTCGTGGGTGTCCTTCGCAACGATGTGCAATGCATAGAGGCTTCCTGGCAATTGCGCGTCACAAAATAACGCTTCGCAACCTCAAAGAATTGATCAGTCTCATACGCGTTGAATTTGAAAAAGCATTTACCGACACATAAGGAATCTCATTATGGCTTACGAACTTCAGGTCGAAAAGTTGGTCGAAGGTGCGGGCGCTAGTCCGAAGAAGGGCCAGATCGTCAGCGTCCATTACACGGGCTGGTTGACGGACGGTAAAAAATTCGACAGCTCCGTCGATCGCCGCGAGCCGTTTGAATTTGCGCTCGGCGTTGGCCAGGTCATCAAAGGCTGGGATATGGGCGTGGCTCAGATGAAAGTTGGCGACAAAGTCAAGCTGACCATCCCACCGGAGTTGGGCTATGGCCCGCGCGGAGCCGGTGGCGTCATCCCGCCGAACGCAACGCTGGTGTTCGACGTCGAATTGCTCGGCATTAAGTAAGGGCCTGTAAAATAATAAACTGAAGAATTGCTTGCGTCTTTCGGCCTGGCTCTTCGTTGAACGCTCAGTCAGAGATACACTCGTATATCTTCCTTCGCGTCCGCCTCGACCCAGGCCGAAATACGCGGCGGACTCCTTCAGTTTATTATTTTACAGGCCCTTAGTCCCGTGAAGCACCCTCACTACGACGTTCTGATCATCGGTGCCGGCATGTCCGGCCTCGCTGCCGGCATCCGTCTTTCACACTACGGCAAGCGCGTTGCCATCGTCGAAAAGCACTCCATGCCCGGCGGATTGAATTCATTCTACCGCATCGGTAAACGCGATTTCGACGTCGGCCTGCACGCCATGACCAATTACGCGCCGAAGGGCGACAAGCATTGGCCGCTGAATAAAGTGCTGCGCCAGTTGCGCATCAAGCCTGACGAATTCGACCTCTCGCCGCAGCGCGAAAGCGACATTCGTTTCCCGGGCAAACGCATCCGCTTCAACAACGATCTGTCTTTTTTTATCGCC
>JANXLS010001047.1 GCA_025355035.1 Planctomycetota bacterium
AACCGCTGGATCTCAGCAAATTCCTTTTTGCCAAAAGCCATGACAAGAGCAACCCGGACATCGCGATCGATCACAGCGCGTGTATTGTTTGCGACCGCTGCGTTCGCGCCTGCACGGATGTGAAACACAACAACGTCATCGGCCGCATGGGCAAGGGGTACGCGACCAGCATTTCGTTCGACATGAACAAGCCGATGGGCGCGTCGTCCTGCGTCAACTGCGGCGAGTGCATGGTGTCGTGTCCGACCGGAGCGATCACCAGCCAGGCCGCTGTGATGTCCAAGAGCATCATTGGAAAAGCCGCCGGGAAGATGGAAAGCCACGGCGTTGCGACGGAAGTGCTGAGCGTCGAAGAACTTATTCAGATGCCGATGTTCTCGGCGATTTCGCCGGAATTCCTGAAGCGCAATCAAGGCAGTATTGTGTTGCGAAAATTCAAGAAGGGCGACATTGTCTGTCGCGAAGGCGAATTCGGTTCGACGGCGTTTTACATTTTGCACGGCAAAGCTGAAGTCTTCCTGAACACGCCGATTGGACAGATAAAGAGCGACAAAAGCGATTCCCCGAATTCTGGCATTTTTGGCATGTTGCGCAAATTCACGGGCGGCTTGACAAAGAGCAAGAAGGATGATACGCGCGCACATTCCAGCGGCAATTATATCCGCAATGACGGGCCGATGGATTTGTCGCTGGATCATCCGATTGCGACGCTTCAGGCGGAAGACCTCTTCGGTGAAATGACGTGCATGAGTTTCCAACCGCGTTCGGCGACGGTGCGCGCAACTGAAGATTGTACGATTATTGAAATGCTTCGAAACGTTTTACAGACGTTGCAGAAGAACAAGAAATTCAAGGATAAGCTCGACAAGAATTATCGCGAACGCGCGCTGGCTCAGCATCTGCGCAGCGTACCGATCTTCAAAGACCTTGATGAAAAGTTCATATCGCAGCTCAAGGATCGCGTGGAATTGGAACGTTACGATGCGGGCCAAGTCATTGTCAAGCAGGGCGACAAGGCGGACGCGTTTTATCTGATCCGCGTCGGGTGCGTGAAGATCAGCCAAACTCATCCGGGCGGCGAGATGGTGTTGACGTACCTTGGCCGCGGGGAATATTTCGGTGAAATGGGACTGCTGAAAGGTGGGCTCCGCACTGCGTCGTGCACGGCGCTTGATCACGTTGAAGTCGTGTGCATTCGCAAGGTTCACTTCGACTTCATGTTGAGTTGGTACGACAATTTGCGTACGAGTTTTGAAGCTGAAGCGGCGAAGCGCGAGAAGCAGAGCATGCTGGTCGCGAAGAGCGCGCCCGACGTGCCGCTGCAGAATTTCCTCGGTCAGGGTCTGATGCACGCGCAGAGTTTGTTGTTGCTGGATTTGGAAAAATGCACGCGCTGCGACGAATGCGTTCGCGCTTGTTCAGACGCTCATGACGGCGTCACGCGCCTGGTCCGCGAAGGAATGCGCTTCGACAAGTTCCTCGTCCCGACATCGTGCCGAAGCTGCATGGACCCGCTTTGTATGGTGGGATGTCCGGTCGGATCGATCCGCCGTAAAGAGACGCTGGAAATCATCATCGAAGATTGGTGCGTCGGCTGCGGTTTGTGCGCGGAGCAGTGCCCTTACGGCAACATCAACATGCATCAATTCCCGGGCGAAGGGATGATCGACGATCCGGAACGTCCGGGCTTTCAGAAAGCGAACATCCAGAAGAAAGCCGTCACGTGCGATTTGTGCACGGACCTTTCGACGCCGAGTTGCGTTTATGCTTGCCCACACGAAGCGGCACAGCGCGTCAACGCCCGTGAATTTTTTGCGGATCGCATTTTGGCGGAATCGAAGCCGTAAACCCGTCAAGTTGTCGAGCCCTCCAGCGGATGCTTTTGGGGTCAACAACGTGACGGGTAGATGTGCTTTGACGGACTTTTCGCGAAAACGGAGTGTGCGGCTTTACGCTCCAAACCCTTGTAAGTGTGTTGGGAACGGTATCGGTACGACAACCTCGTCCTCCTCGTCGTCGTGTTCTTGCTGGGCGGCGATGTCCGGCCAATCTTTGAGCCAATTCAACAACTCAAGTCTGCCGTCGGCGTGCTCCACCAGCGCCGTGCAGTTTTCAATCCAATCGCCGGTGTTGCAGTATTGAAGTCCGTTGATCGTCTTGATGGCGGGCTGATGAATGTGGCCGCAGATCACACCATCGACGTTCTGTTGTCGCGCGTAGCCGACGACCACTTCTTCAAATTTATTGATGTAGCTGACCGCGTTTTTGACACGGCCTTTGATGTAGCCGGAGAGCGACCAATACGGAAGGTTCAGCGTGCGGCGGAAGAAATTCAGGACGCCATTTAAGTAGATCAGCCAGCCGTATGCGGCATCGCCCAGCACGGCGAGCCAACGATTGTGCTGGACGGCGGCATCGAAAACGTCTCCGTGCAGAACGAGGTAGCGTTTGCCGTCGGCAGTTTCATGAATCGCATCCATCTTCAGGCTTACATCGCCGAATTTCGCGCCGACGAAATCGCGCAGGCATTCATCATGATTGCCGGGAATGTAGGTGACTTGAGTTCCCTTCTTCGCGCGGCTCAAGACTTTTTGAATAACGTTGTTGATGGGCTGCGGCCAGAACCAACGGCGCTTGAGTTGCCAGACATCGATGATGTCGCCAACGAGGTAGAGGTGTTCGGCTTTGGTGTGCTTCAGGAAGCTCAAGAGATAGTCCGCTCGACAATCGCGCGAACAGAGATGAGTATCGGAAATCCAAATTGTCCGAAATTGCTTCTTGGCCATTAATCGCTCCGATGCCCCCGCACGCGGTTGTCTGCCGGGAATTACTATCGTCCATTTTCATTAACGCAGAATAAAGACGGCGCAAAGTCGGCGAAAGTTTCAAAGATTTATTCGCTTTTTTAACGAATACCGATGATTCGAATCTGAATTCAGGGTGTTTTATCGGAACGATGGGCGGGAATCCGAATTCGAATTTACGGCGAAATGCGTTTGCGATTGTTTGAAATGAAATGAACGGATAGATTGTCGCAACTTATTTTTGGAGACATCTGTGAAAATTTACAATTACCGAAACGGGCTCGTGTGCGAAGACGTTGGCGTTTTCTACCGGATGGATTCGTGGCTGTGGCACACTCTCTTTACGTCGGATGATCCGGTTGGAAAATTGCGATCGGTGCTGAACGTTGAAGATCGGTTGCACGGATTGCCAAACGAGGAATTGCTGTCGCCGATCGACAAGCAGGAAGTATGGGCGGCGGGGGTGACGTATTTCAAGAGCCGCGAAGCGCGCATGGAAGAATCGCAGACTGCCGGTGGCGGAAGTTTCTACGATCGCGTTTATTCCGCTGAACGCCCGGAGCTTTTCTTCAAGGCGACGTCGCACCGCGTCGTTGGGACGGGGCAGAATGTCCGCATTCGTTCGGACGGAAAATGGAATGTGCCGGAGCCAGAACTGACTCTGGCGATCACGTCGCATGGAAAGATTTTTGGGTACACGATCGGCAACGACATGAGTTCGCGCGACATTGAGGGCGAGAATCCGTTGTATCTGCCGCAGGCGAAAGTGTACGACAAATGCTGTGGGCTGGGTCCGTGCATTCTGCTCGCCGATTCGCCGGATTATAAACTTGCAAAAGAGACGGAGATCGAACTCGACATTTGGCGCGGCGGGGTGACGGCGTTCAGCGGTAAGACGAGCGTTGCGAACATCAAGCGCGGGTTTGAGGAGCTTGCCGGATTTCTGTTCCGAGATAATAGTTTTCCGAATGGGTGCTTTTTGATGACCGGGACTGGTATCGTTCCGCCGAATGAATTCACGCTGCAACGCGGGGATGAAATTCGTATCACTATCGCGCCGATTGGGACGCTGGTTAATTTTGTGGAGTAGAGGGATGCGGGGCAACGGCTGCGGCTCGCTTCGCTCGCTGTCTCGTCGGCAACGCGTAGGTCTATGGGTCTTTTTTAACTGGATACATGACATGAATCCCAATGAACAGTGGCTGCTCGACAGCGTTCTTGAACAGCGGCACCCGATGGCGATGTTGACGATGGAGAATTGTGAGGCGATCTTCGATCGGCCTGCACACGGGATGGATCGGGAGACGGTGATTGGGGCGCTGACGACGCTTTTTGAATTGAAGTTGTTGAACGTCACGAACGACGAGCGCGGGGAATTTACGCCGACGCGGGACGAGATTGTCGCGGCGCTGGATAGCGAAATGGACGCGGATTACGGGTTGACAGAGATGGGCGGCGCAGTGTGGGCCGAAGTTGC
>JANXLS010001065.1 GCA_025355035.1 Planctomycetota bacterium
GAATAAACCCCGCCCTTAACTTTTTGAGTAAGATTGATGCCTGGATGGGTTGATGTCATAAACTAGGGTCTCCAGAACGCCCTAATGTCGGGACGTTTCGTATACCCTATTCGTATACCCTAGACTATTTTTTGTCAAGAAAAAACCCGCCAAATGGCGGGTCATTTTCATAGGAGTATTTGCCCTAAAAGGGCTTATGCGGACGGTGGGAGTTGAACCCACATACCTTTCGGTACCAGATCCTAAGTCTGGCGCGTCTGCCAGTTCCGCCACGTCCGCATTCCAACTGAATTAGCCCGCTTGACAAGAAATCGAGACATAATCCGATGGCGCTCGATCTCTGTGTCGATCCAATTGACTTGGACATTATCGTCAACTACTTGCCTGCCTTCTGCAAGTCCTCAAGTTCTTTTTTAGCAGCGTCTAATTCTTTCTGAATCTTACGCGCTTTAACACCTGCCGCGTCTTTCAAATCGTCTTCAAGTCCCTTGATCTTCTTCACAAGTTCTTTCATCGCCGGATTCGTGACACCACCCCCACCGCCGGCGGCTTTCAACTTTTCAACCTCAGCCTTCTTTTCGTCGATCTGCTTTTGGATCTTCTTGGCCTTCGGCCCGGTCGCGTCCTTCAGATCCTCTTCAAGTCCTTTAATATCCTTCATCAATTCCTTGACCTTCGGATCTTCGCCGGCTCCGCCGCCGTTCTTTGCTTCGTCGTTCGCTGCAGCGAATAGATCGTACAATTCCTTCTGCAATACCACGCGCTTCGAATCGTCGCAAATCCTGTCGATGTCGCTGCGTTTATCATTGATTTTCTTGCGCATATCGTCGCTGATCTTGAACGCCAGACCTTCGGATTTGACAGCCGGTTCGAAATCTTTCTTGTCCATCGAAACCGTGAAGACTTTTCCATCGATCTTATACAGCCGATCCATTTCCGCTTTATTGAACGGACGCGAACCCACGCGGTTGAAGACAGACAACTGATTTCCGCTTTCGTCCACACCGCGATCGCGCTGCAAACCTTCCGAAATCATCATCGGAGTGCCCGGCAGTTTCTTCATCGAGATCAGAACAGGATTCGGTTTGGGTGTCCATCCAAAGCTATTTGGATCGGTTTCTGGACTCGTTAATTGCAGCACTGCCAACTTGCCCGACGCGTCCGCAACGTATCCGAACAAAGACGTGTTCGTCATACCGATCTTCACGTCGCGAACATCGCACAGTTCGCCATTCGCATTGAACATCTGGTCAAGTGCCGGGCGCTCAGCCTTTTCGATATCGACGATACCGACGCCCTGCTTGCCGCCGGCGACGTAGGCATAGGTTCGCGACAAATAAATGTTGTACGCATCGTTGAACGGCACGAACGCGCCTTCGACCAATTCCGCATGATCCGGCTCCGTGACGTTTATGACCTTCAATCCGTCTGCGTCGACCACGAACCCGTAGCGGAATTGAATGCGTATCGCCTTGGGCTTATTCATCGGAATGACGCTTACGACTTTCAGCGTGTTCGGATCGGCCTTTGCTGCTACTTTTTGGATTTGGTCGACCGTAAGCACCTTCGAGCCGTCGGGATTTAAGCATTTTGCGGCTTCGATCAATTCCACTCCGATGCCGGAAATATCGATCACAACCACGCCCGCGTCACAGCAGACATAGCAGTAATTTCCGGCCACAGTCGCATTGACCGCGCCGTTCAGAATACCGCCCGGATTGAACGTCATGTGTCGCTTTAGGAAATTGTTTGTCGGATCGCCGTCGAGCAGCGTACCGGCCATGACGGTGAACAATCCTTCTTCGCAATCCGTGCAGTACAGAAAGGCGTACGTCAAGCTGATCCCTTGTTCCTGATTTTTCGGATCGCGCGGACGCAACGGCGGCTGTCGCGTCGGATCGACACCCAGCACCGTCGGTGAAACAACTGCCGTACAGTTCTTGCTCTTGACGTAGAACCGCTGACCCAACGGGCTTACCGGCGCGGTTGTAATGCGTTCGCTGAAATCCTTGTTGTCGATGTTCGCCACGTCATAAATTGTCATTCCGCCCTTGCCTCGCGCGGCATACAAATATTCGCCACGCAACTGAACGCCCAATACGGTCCCCATGTGGTGGTCGCTATCTTCAAGTTGCCTGTTTTTCTTCAAATGCTTCTCATATTCTTCCGGATACGCATCGCGATGCAGTGTGCTTCCGATCACGGCCTGCGGTTCATCGCGCTCCGTCACAACCGTCGCGCTAAGCCCCCCACTGCCGTTGGCTGTGTACACGTAGCGATACATAAAATTCGTCTGGTTCGTGCCCTGCATCAGCAGCTGGGCCATCTGAGCGTTGTTGTCGCCGTTTTTGGAGACGTGACAATCCGTACAATTCTTCGTTTCCTTGGCGCGCACGGAATGCGGATAGTGCGGACTGAAGGCCTGACCGCTGAATCCTTCCGCCGAAATGGTTTGCTGCTGGCTATAAATCCAATCGCGCTGAGCGTTCTGAGACGCAACCAACACGGCGCACGTCGAGCGAACGGGTGTGACTTTGTTGCCCTTCACCGTGCCGTCGAGACCCAGCATGAACACATCTTCGCGCAAAGTCTGGAAGTTATACTGAGTCCAATTCTTGCTCTTCGCACCTTCATAATGGATATTGAATCGAGCTTGATTCGATTTCATCGGCAAATGACAGCCGAAGCACGACGCAACCCAGGACGTGTGACATGTGTAGCAATCCATCTTTTCATCTTGATGCGCTAATTTTCCGGAGTCTTTCGCATCCAGCACCGGTCCCCACGTCTTGGCATCGCGCTGCATCGTCTTCGCTCGCGCCGAGGCTTCGTTGT
>JANXLS010001077.1 GCA_025355035.1 Planctomycetota bacterium
AGCACTTCGCCGGGTTCGAGCCATCCCAAGCGTTTTCGCGCGGCGCGTTCCCATGCGAGCGCGTCGCCGTTGTGCAGGCTGTCGATGCCTTGGTGCAGCCGTGCAAGTTCTTTCTTTTCGGTTTCCAATTGAAGCGTCATCGCCTGCTGACGCCCGATCAATTTTTCGTAACGACGGCACTGTGGCATGTAGCCAAACAAAAACCAAGCGCTTAGCGCGAGCAGAAATCCGATCCAATACAATAGATCATGGCCGCCAATACGGTCGGCATTGGGCGACACCATCTCCAGACCGTTGCATCGAAAGATCGATGTCACGCTGCTCACGGCGCGCGTCAATCGTGTAATGCGTGTTTCGTTCGCGCCCATTTCGTCCCCCGCAGCGACTGGAATTCGACCGGCGCGCCTTATGCCATCGCACGATCGCACGCCAGTTCCCGGAGGTTTAATCGGCGGGGACTTTATGGATATTTAAGATAATCTAATTCGGACGTTCCAAGAGGGGCAAAACTCCGAGCGCGAGCAGGAGTGGCGAACGACAACGACGGGGGAAACTTCTAATTCCAATGGCCGTCGGAATCGGTGGTGGAGCTCGTCAGTCCGACGGTGTTTCGGACGTGTGTGACGCCATCGGCGGTCTTGACGGCTCCGCACCGTTTGCAGGTGCGCGCGCTGCCGGCGATCGAATGGGGCGTCGTCATGCTGCAGCGGTGGCAATAAATAATGGTGGCATCCTTGCGCTTCATACGTTCATCATTCCTTCAATAGTAAGACGAATGAGATTGAAAAATAGTTTATTGAAAATCAACAACTTGATCGGATCTATTGTGGTTTGCTCGGGGCTTTGGGCAAAACCCAGGGGCGGGGCGATCCGTCAATCGTGTCTGCAAAATAACCGTGCGCCACTTCAATTTCATAGACGCTTTCGAGCACTTCTTTCGACAATGTTTCTGACGGATTACCCTGTGCGATCAACAATCCGGCCTTCAACAGGTAAAGGCGATCGGCGAATTGGCTGGCGAGATTCAAATCGTGCGTGGCGGCGACGACTGTTTTACCTTCGCGCTCGCAGAAATTTCGGATCAACGCGCTGGTTACTATTTGATGACGTGCGTCGAGCGCGCTGGTCGGTTCATCGAGAAGCAGGATTTGCGCTTCCTGGGCCAACGCTCGGGCCAACATCACGCGCTGGCGCTCGCCGTTGGAGAGTTCGGTCATAAAACGCTCGGCGAATTCGGACGCGCCAACGCGCTGCAACGCGCTGTTGGCAACGTCATAATCGTGCTTCGAAAAGATGCG
>JANXLS010001124.1 GCA_025355035.1 Planctomycetota bacterium
AAAAATTGGCCGACGAATACGCGGAAGTTCACAACGAACTTGGCGATTTGGAAATTTTCGCGTTGCCCGATCCCCAAAAAAAGACTGTCCAAATTATTGAGGTCAGCGACTCGTTTCCGAAAATGATGAAGGGGGAAGGCATGTGGCCCATCCATTTTAAAGCCATTGGATCATTTCGGTTTCCTACAGCGCAACTGATTGCAACGCGCAGCGAATGGAAAAAAATCAAGAATGGCAAGCTCAAGATTCATGCGGCTTGGGATGTGAAGGCTTTAAAAAAGGTTTGGCCGCGTGAATAAAGGCGAAGCATTTTTGACGCAGGCCCGAAGCGACCTTCGCGTCTTTGAAACATTGCTTCAGCACCCGCAAATTGAAATATGTCACCCATTGCATTTCCTGCAAATGGCGCTGGAAAAGCTTTCCAAAGCGGCTGAATACTCGAGTTTCGGCACCGTTACAAAAAGTCATTTCGTCATATCTCGATTGCCGGTCATGCTCATGCGGCGTGAACTGGCCGCTAAACTCGGGTTTAAAAACAATAACGATTCCTATTTCACCTTTTTGCGCCGTAGTACCCGATTTTTTAATGCCATTGAAAGTCTAAGCCCGGCGGTAGCCTCGCTCGGGCAAGACATGCCGAACGTCGAATACCCTTGGGAACTACCCAGTGGAAATTCTTGGCAAACACCTTGCAAATATAACTTCCCGGCGTTTTCCAGTCTGAATGATCGGTCTGAAGCAGGGCGAACATTGCGCTTCCTAAAAATGCTTTTCGAGCGGTTTGAAGAGATTTTTAATCATAATATTAATCGAGAGATGCGTACAAAATGGCTCAAGACAAGTACATCGAACATATCATGGAAGTTCTACTAGAGAACGACAACAATCCGTTACGTCAAAAAGAAATCGCGGATCGAATTGCTGTAAAATATCCAGGCATTTTTGGAAATTCAAAAACACCTGGGAATACAATTAGTTCGAATATGAGTACAAATCAAAAATGGTTTTCCGATTTTCATCGCGAAGAAAAAAAGGGATTACAGTATAAATTCATCTCGCTTGAAGGCCTTGAATACGCCCTACGTTACGCCCAGAAAGGGTATTACTTTCCACATCTTGAAACAAAAATTAAAGCGCTAATTGAAGCTCAATCAGACATCGCCAAACCAACTAATGAAATTATGACCGCAACAGCTGACGCAACTACCGCGTCGAAGACAAATGGTCCCACACTCCTCCTCCGCTCCGGCCGCATCTTCGATCCCACATCGCATCTCGACTTCGTCGGTGACGTGTTGATCGATCAAGCCTCCGGCACTATTCTTGACATCGGTGCGAACCTCTCTGGCGATCGTGTCATCGAATGCTCCGGCAAACTCGTCTGCCCCGGCTTCGTCGATATCCATGTCCACTTCCGCGAGCCCGGCAATGGCGCGAAAGAGACCATCGCGACCGGCTCGGCGGCGGCGGTGCACGGCGGGTTTTCGACCGTCGTCGTCATGCCCAACACCGATCCCCCGCTCGATAATCCGGCGTCGATTGCGTACCAATATTTGCAGGCGAAGAACGCTGGCAAAGCGCGTGTGTTCCCGATGGGCTGCATCACGAAAGGGCGTGCAGGGCAGGAACTCGCGGAACTCGGGCTCATGTCGCGCGGCAGCGGAAATCAACACGGTGCGGTCGCGTTCACCGATGACGGAGCCGCCGTGCCGGGCTCGCAGATCATGCGTTCAGCGTTCGAATACGCCAACGCGCTCGACCGCGTCATCGTTGAACATTGCGAAGACCACGACTTGTCCAACGGCGCGATCATGCACGAAGGAAAAATCAGCGCCGCGCTCGGCATCAACGGCTATCCCAGCGCTGCCGAAGAACTGATCGTCGCGCGCGACATCCGATTGGCGAAACTCGCCAACGCGCGGTTTCACGTTTCGCACATTTCTGCGAAGGGCGCGGTCGGGCTTGTGCGCGAAGCGAAGGCAAAGGACATTCGGGTCACCGCCGAAGTCAGTCCGCACCACCTGCTGCTGACCGACGAAGGCTGTCGCAACTTCGACACGAATTTCAAAATGAATCCCCCGTTGCGCGAACAATCCGATATTGAAGCATGTCTTGAAGGGCTGCTCGATGGCACGATCGACTGCCTCGCATCCGATCACGCACCGCACACCAGCGAAGAGAAAGCGCGCGAATTTGTGGACGCTCCGAACGGCATCATCGGCCTCGAATCGAACATCGCCGTGCTGCTGACAAAACTCGTTGCGACGGGCAAATTGCCGCTCGCCCGATTCGTTGAAGCGTGGACGAGCGCGGCGGTGCGGTGCCTGGGTCTCGATAAATTTGGCGTGACGGGGAAACTCGAAAAAGGCGGACCTGCCGACGTGACGGTGATTGATCTGGGCAAAGAGTGGACGATGGATGCGAGCGTCTTCAAATCCAAAGCGCGCAACTGTCCGTTCAATGGCTGGAAGCTCAAAGGCGCGCCGATTTACACGATCGTCGGCGGGGTCGTTCACGAAGCGATTGGACTGCACGAATAAATCGAAAGGGCGGCTGGGAGGCCGCCCCTCCGAACATTACTTTGTGCGAACGTTACTTTGTAGCCAGAGCTTTCTCGACGGATTCGACGAGCTTCGGATCGTTCGGCTTCATTTTTGGGATAAAGCGGTCAACGACTTGACCGTCGCGGCCAATCAGGAACTTTTCGAAATTCCAGGTGACATTGCCCGGCCGGGGGCTGTCTGCGGTCAGGTACTTATACAATGGCGTCATGCCTTCACCCTTCACAACAACCTTGCCAAGCATCGGGAACGTGACGTGGTACTTTTCAGTGCAGAACGCCTTGATCTCCGTATTGGTTCCCGGTTCCTGCTTGCCGAATTCGTTGGCGGGAACGCCGATGATCGTCAAACCTTTTTCATGGTATTTCTTGTACATCTCTTCCAGTTCGGCGTATTGAGGCGTGTTGCCACAATGCGACGCGACATTCACAATCAACAGCACTTCGCCCTTGTGCTGGGAAAGTGCATAGGGTTTTCCATCTATGTTTTCGAGCGTGAAATCGAGCACCGATTTTCCGGCGGCATCGGCTGAAAAAATACGGCACGTGACCAGCAAGGCGGCACAGGCGAGAGCGATTGTTGCTGCGTTCATTTGATGACTTTCTCCAATGGTTTTAACGAATGCGATTCGATTTCGAATGCACACTAATTTATACACCGTAGCGCTCATTCCAAAATCCCAATTCCGGAATCAAACGTGTGCTGGTGTAGTGCCCCGCGCATACACTAAGGGCCTGTAAAATAATAAACTGAAGAAGTCCGCCGCGTATTTCGGCCTGGGTCGAGGCGGACGCGAAGGAAGATATACGAGTGTATCTCTGACTGA
>JANXLS010001129.1 GCA_025355035.1 Planctomycetota bacterium
GGTGACAGAATAATTAATGCGAGCGTAGCGACGACGATATCCACTAACCGCTTCAATCCCCGGCTCATGCCCACCACCATTACCCAGCTATACTTCTTGCGCCAGTATTGTAGCTTGTGTACCACCCCGCGCGTATTCCCATAGCGCTGGTATAGCTCTTCGATAAGTTCCAGCCTGTGTGAGGCTTCGCTCATCGGAGCAGTATAGGGGGTAGATGTAAATCCAATCATTCTAAAGGTCTCATCCGCCGACGCTCAATGTTTTTCACCATGTGCAAACAGTTCTCACCATCAGCACTACGCAAATGCGATACCTTATCCATCATCGCTTTGATCAAGTAAACCCCTCGCCCCGATTCCTGAAGCCCTTCCATCACCGGTTCAGGTACCGTGCTCGGATCAAACGGCACACCCGTATCGAACAATTTGATCTCCACTTTCCGATGATCAACGTGTAATTGAATCCGCACTTTCCCCGGCGTCAGCCCTTTGTAAGCATACTTGATGATGTTCGTCGCCGCCTCTGTCACCGCCAATTGCAAATTCGACAACTGCTGTTCCTCTTGTTTGAAGAACGGAATCCCTTCGCACCGAACCTGCACAAACGCTCGCAACCGCGGTAATTGGTCCGCGCGGGCTTCGACTTCCAGCACATCGCCCGATTCTTCGCGCCGCACCGCGCTATCCAGCACCTTCACCACGATGCAGGTCAAGTCATCGCGTATCTCGCCGGCTTTCATGAAACTGTGCAGTGAACCTTGAATCCGTGACGCGATCTCATTGGCGTGCCGACTGCTGTGTTTCACCAACAAATTCAATAAGGCATCTTCACCGAACAGACGATTATCTTCCCCCACCGCTTCTGTAAAACCGTCCGAATAAAATAAAAATATGTCCCCCGGGTGAATCTCCACCGAGGCCTGCTCGTACTTGGCCTGCGGGTGTGTCCCCAACGGAATGTTCACCAACCGCGGCCAATCGAATTCCAACGGCACCGCCTCGCCAGTATCCGCGCGGAAATGCAACGGCCGCGGATGACCGCAATCCACGTAAGTCATCTTATGCTCGACAGCATCAAAACGCGCATAACAAACGGTGATAAAGCACTCAAGATTTATCAGTCGCCGACTGACGTCGCGATGCACCGCCGCCACGATGTTTTTCGCCTCGCTGCTCGCATCGCCGCGCTTCTCGCGCGCGTACCGCAGGAATTGCCCTTTCACCGCCGCACCGACCAACGCCGCGGGCACGCCTTTTCCCATCACATCGCCAAGCACCACATCGCAGCTCGATCCATAATGAAAGAACTCGAAGAAGTCGCCACCGATCTGCAAGGACGGAGCCGCGAACAATCCGAATTCAAAATCCGGACTCTCGTGCGGCGGTGTCCCAAATAGCAGACTCTCCTGGATCTTCCCGCCGATCGCCAACTCGCGCTCAAGAATTTCG
>JANXLS010001150.1 GCA_025355035.1 Planctomycetota bacterium
CTCATCCATCAACCACTTCGCCAGCGCCAACCGATCCGCCTTCGCGTTGCCCGGAATCGAATGAAACGCGCCCGGGGTCCCTTCCGTCACATCGTCCCCCAACGCCAAATAATTCCCGCGCAATTGGACCTTCGTCATCCGCCGCTTGCCTTCCGCCAACTCGCGCATGATCGGAACACTGACCGCTTTCATCTCCTCCAGCTGCTTCTTCAACGACGCCAGCTGTCCGCGTTCAGCCTTCAAATCCTCCGCAACATGCTCCAAATAATAGTGAGTCACCAGCTCCTTCTCGTCGGCATTGCGTTTCTCTGCCGGGATGTTCATCGCCAGAACTACGTCCGCCGGAGTCCGCGACAACTCCTCCGCGCGTGGATCAGCCGTCGTCGAAACACGGAACGCATTCTTCCCGTCCAGCGCCCGCACGCCAGCCTGAACAATCGACAACTCCAGCTTCGCGCCGGCCGCGACATCCACCGGCGACGTCGGAACCAGCGTCAGCGAATGCGTCTTCCCATCCGCAAGATTAATGCTCCACCCCGGCTTGTCCGCCATCGGTTTCTTCTTCGTACCCTTCTTCGGTTCAACCGGTGCCGTGTCGCGAATCACCGCCTCCGCGTCATAGCCATTGTGTTCCGAATCCGCATGAGCCGCCGCGAATTGAATCGTCCGCGCCCCGCCCGCGCTGAGACTCGCGCTGGGATTCGGCACCTGCTTGATCTCCGAGCGCCACACTTCCTTCCGCGTGTCGTCCAGCACCACCACAAACGCGCCCTTCAGCTTCGTCCCAACGCCGCCATCCGTGCGATTCCAAACCACAATGCTGTCGATCTTCTGCGCCGCCTTCAAATCAACTTCCCACCACACATAGTCCCCGGCCGCCGTATGCGATACCGAATTCCCTTTGAAATAGTCGCCTTCTGTGTTGCCATCAATCGCCCGCTTCGCCTCGCCGCCGTAATCCGTGCTGACCTGTGTGGCCACTCCTTTAAGAGCCACATTCTGTCCCGCACTGAACACCTGCACTTCGGCCAGCATCAAGTGCGTGTTCTTCCCCTTCAATTCAATTCGCACAAACCGTCCTGCCGGACTCGAATTCGCCGCTGGCACAAGCGCCCCCAACACTCGCGTCGCGACCAGCGCCGCCTCCTTCTTGCCCTTCGCCTCATCCAAGTGAACCGCATCCAAACGAATCGCGCCGATCGTCTTCACACCCCCAGGCAGCGTCGCCGAAACCACATCCGTCTGTTTCCCGCCCGCCGTCTCCGCCGTCCGCACCGTCGATTCCAGCGCCTGCCATTTTAAATCCAACGGAAACGCCTTCTCCCATGCCGCCTGCGCCGTCAATTGACTCGGCGTCGCCGTCTTGAATTTCGTTTCCAGCGCCGCGAGTTCCGCCGTCAGTTTCGCCCGTTGTTCGTTTTGTTGAGGAGAAAAGAATTTCAGCGTCGGTTCTTCATCCGGCCGATCCGCGTCTTCCGTGTTGTTGAGAATCGCGAAGAGTCTGAAAAAATCCTTCTGCGGAAGCGGGTCGTACTTGTGATCGTGGCACTGACAACAATTGATCGACGTCCCCATCCACACCTGCATCGTCGTATTGACGCGATCGACAACCGCCGCGTTACGGAACTCCTCGCGCGTCGTCCCACCTTCCGTGTTGGTCATCGTGTTCCGATGAAACGCGCTCGCGATGATCTGTTCCTGTGTCGCGTTCGGCAGCACATCGCCGGCGATCTGATCAATCGTGAATTGATCGAACGGCTTGTTCTCGTTGTACGCCTTGATCACATAATCCCGAAACGCCCAGATCGTCCGAGGCGTGTCGCTGGCATACCCGCCCGAATCCGCATAGCGCGCCAAATCCAGCCACATTCGCGTCCAATGCTCGCCATAAGCCGGTTTTGCCAGCAGCCGATCAACGAGCTTTTCATACGCGTCGGGACTGGCATCCTTTACAAACTGATCGACTTCTTCCAACGTCGGCGGCAAACCCGTCACATCCAGCGACACGCGCCGAATCAACGTCGAGCGATCCGCTTCAGCTTGCGGCTTAAGTCCTTCCTTCTCCAAACGCGCTAACAGAAACGCATCGATCGCATTCCGCGTCCAAGCCGTGTCTTTCACGTCAGGCAGCGCCGGACGAACCGGTTTCACATACGACCAATGCCGCGCATACTTCGCGCCCTGCGATATCCAGCGTTTTAACAACTCCGCTTCCTGCGTCGACAGCGGCTTCCCGCTCTTCGCCGGCGGCATGATCTGCTCCGGGTCCTGCGACGTCACGCGCCCGATAACGTCGCTCTTCTCTGGATGCCCCGGCACAATCGCAAACGATCCGCCGTTCTCAGCGTAGGCTCCTTCTTCCGTATCCAACCGCAATGGATGCGCCTTCGTCCCGCCCTTCCGCTCCGCCGCATCCGGCCCATGGCATTTGTAACACGTATTGGAAAGTATCGGCTTGATGTCCCGATTGAAATCCAGCGTCTGCACAGCCTCGTTCGCAAAAGCCGCCGCACTCACGAGCACGGCACATCCCAAAAACCGAAACCGCCAGGACGCTGCCATTCCCCTCTCCTGTTGGGGAGAGGGCCGACGCAGGTACCCCTGCGCGGGGTGAGGGAAATTTGCGCGCGGATCAATATGTGTATCGAAAAACTTC
>JANXLS010001214.1 GCA_025355035.1 Planctomycetota bacterium
TGCGAGGTGGTCGACAACAGTCCGCTTTTCAACTCGTCAATTTTTCGCAGATGGGTGATATCGGCGAGCACGAGCGTCACGCCCAGCAGGCGGCCTGTGTCGTCGCGAATCGGGATTGCTTTTGGCAAAAAGAACTTCTCCTCGCCGTGGTCAAATGCCTGGATGCTGCTTTCGTAGCCCTTCTGGACGGGTGATGGGACGGAACTTGCGGTGCGCCAGAGCTCCTTCAACCACGCCGCGGGATGGGATTGCACGCGCTCGCCGGGACGCAGTTCAAACAGTGCCGCGGCGGCGTTGTTCACCATCTCGATGGTGCCGTCCGGCCGCAGCAGTGCGACGGCGTCGTGCAGGCTGTCAACCGCCAGCTGGGTGGTTCGTTCAGTGCGCACGAAACGCGCGTGTTCGCCGTCGCGCACGTCACGCAGCCGCGCGGCCATGGCATTGAATGCTTGCGCCAGACTCGCGAATTCGTCATTTGACTCAATCCGCACATCGGTGTTCAGGTTCCCGCGTTCGACCTGCTGCACCGACGACGTCAGAGCCTGAATCGGGAGCAGGATCCAGCGTTGGACGAAGAAGAAAAACACGACCGCCGCCAGCGCCCCCGCGGCGAACATCGTGTACATGCTTTTGACAGTTCCATCCGCCTTTTCCTTGGCGCGCCGAGCAGCCAGCTCCATGTTTTCCTGGTTGATACGCAGAATTTCTTCGGACGTTTCGATGCAACTCGCGACCATCGGGCGGACTGAATTGAAATACAATTCGCGCCGTGCAGCATTGGATGTTTCTTTGTCCAACAGCTGCGGCAGCATGGCTGCGAGCTGCTGATAGCGCGTGCGCAATTCGGCGGTTTGTTGCGCTTCGCCGGGGACGTTGATGTTATTGGACTGCCGCTGAAATGCCTGCTCGAATTCCTGCTGATGCACCCGCACCGCCTGACGCACGGGACCTCCGCCGCCCAGCAGCAGACTCTCGATGTTGCTGTCGATCTGCTGGAATGATTCCTTCATTTTCTGGCAGGCCAAAACGCTCTGATAATCCTCGTTTAGAATGACGTCGATCAGCGGCCGTTGCGCCGTCAGCTGAGCGATGCTCTGGATGCCGATCCCGCCCAAAATCAGCAGCAGTCCGCCGAAACCCAATAGGAGTTTTTGCCGAAGTCCGAACATGAGTTAGATCCCATACTTCTTGCGGCGCCGCCACAGCGTGGCCTGATCGATGCCCAACACCGCCGCTGCCGTTTCGAGGGACGGGGTAGTTTGCAGGACGCGTTTGATGTGAAATTCTTCGATCGTGTCGATCGGCACATGGTCGCCGATTTTCGCCTCCGTGGGTGCGGCCGTATTAAATGGAAAAGCTTCCGGACCGATGCACTGTCCGAACGACAAGATTGCGGCGCGCTCCAGCGAGTTGCGCAATTCGCGGACGTTGCCCGGCCAAGAGTGCGCCTTCAACAGCGCGATGGCTTCGGGCGTCAGCGCCAAGGCCGTGCGATGATTCTGCGCGGCCAAGAAAGCAAGCAGCGCCCGCGCTAATGGTTCGATGTCTTCCATACGTTCACGCAGGGGCGGCAGTTCAATTTGGAACACATTTAAACGGTAGTACAGGTCCTCCCGGAAGGTGCCCGCTTTTACCGCCGTCAGCAGATCGCGATTCGTCGCTGCGATGATGCGCACGTCCGCGGTGCGCGAGACCGGGTCGCCGACCCGTTCGTATTCGCGCTCCTGAATGAAGCGCAGCAGCTTCGGCTGCAGTGACAGCGGCAGGTCGCCGATTTCGTCGAGAAACAGCGTCCCGCCTTCACACGCCGCGACTCGGCCCGGATTGTCACCCATTGCGCCAGTGAAGGCGCCGCGCTTGTGTCCGAACAATTCGCTCTCGAGCAATTCGACCGCCAGCGATGGACAGGATACAACCGCGAACGCCTTTTGAGCGCGCGGACTCCAGCGGTGAATCGCGCGCGCCGCGACACCTTTCCCCGTGCCGGTTTCACCGGTAAGCAGCACCGTTGCATTACTGCCGGCGACCTGCCTCGCAAGCGCCATCGCACGCTGCATCGCCGGGGACGAGGTCGACAGGTCCACGTCCGGCGTCGCGCGCCCCAGCGCTTCCTGGGCTGAAATAAGCTGCTGTTCCAGTAAACGCCAGGCTTGAACCTTGCGCGTCATCAACCCTATCTGAGCGGGTGTGAACGGCTTGGGCAGGTAGTCCTGCGCGCCGCGCTTGATCGCTTCTACGGCCGTGTCGATCGAGGCGTAAGCGGTGATCACGACAATTTTTAGATTTGGATTCTGTCCCAATAATTCAGGAATCAGATCCATGCCGCTTTCGTTGCCCAGCCGGATATCGACAAATGCCATGTCAAAGACAGTGCGCGATGCCACGGCGACGGCATCGCGATGGTTACTAACGCTGGCCACGCGGTGGCCTTCGCCTTCCAGACAGATCAGCATCGTCTTGCGAATGTTGGGTTCATCGTCGACGAGCAAAATGCGCAGGCCGCTGGCGGGCGGCGCATGAGCAACATCACCGCCGAGATCGAGTTCCGCGCTGGCGAGGTGGGGCGGATCGCGTTCCAGAACCGGTTTCATTTCGGCGCCTCCAGGATAGCGCTCGCACTAGACTTCGATTCGTGCCGGAAGTGCAGGTCGGCGACGGCCAGATCGTGCGAATCCGACGTGTGCCGCCCGCCGGGCAGCAGGCTGATCAACACCGGCAGAATCAACAGCACCAGTGCCGGCGCCAGCAGCATTCCGCCCACGATCACCATCGCCAGCGGCCGTTGCGTCTCGGATCCGATACCGTGCGACAATGCCGCTGGGAGCAGTCCAATACAGGCCGACAAGCACATCATTAAAATCGGACGCATGCGCACTTGGCAGGCTTCAATGATCGCCACTTCACGGTCCACACCGTTCCGCCGCAACAGATTGTAATGCGAGATCAAAATAATACCCGCCATGACCGCGACGCCAAGCAGCGAAATAAAGCCAACCGCCGCCGAAACGCTGAACGTGGTCCCAGTAAAATAGAGCGCCAGCACGCCGCCCAAAAAGGTCAGCGGAATACTGGCCATCACCAGCAAGCTGTCCAGAATCGAATTGAATGTACTATAGAGCAAGACCATGATCAACAGGATGCCGATGGGGATGATGAATTTGAGACGGTCGACGGCCTCATTCAATTCGCCAAATTCTCCACTCCATTCGGCGTGATAGCCAGGCGGAAACGTCACATTCTTCTGCACACGGCTCTGCGCCTCCGCGACCGTGCTCCCCAGATCGCGTCCGCGGACGCTGAACTTGATCGGGATATAGCGCTCGTTGTTTTCGCGGTAAATATACGACGCGCCGGATTTCAGTGCGATGTCGCAGACGTCTTTCAAGCGAATCTGCGTGCCGCTGGACGTAACGACCGGGATTGCTTTGATCGACTCAATGTTCTCGCGGTATTTCGGCATCAGCCGCACAATCACCGGGAAGTGCCGTTCCTGCTCGTACACGTCCGTCGCCGACTGTCCGCCGATGGCCGCCTGAACGATGGCGTTCACTTCGCCGGTCGCCAATCCATACTGCGCGCAACGTTCGCGGTTGACTTCAATGATCAGATTGGGCTGCCCCAATTCCGTGAACACGTCCGGTTCCTTGACGCCCGGAACGCTGGCAAGATTGCTCTTGATCTCTTCGGCTTTATCCTCAAGCGTTTGCAGATCGTTGCCAAATAATTTGACCGAGTTCTCACCTTTCACGCCGGAGACAGCTTCTTCGACATTGTCCTCAATATTCTGCGAGAAACTAAAGTCGATCCCGATGAATTCAGCGGACATCTTTTCTTTGATCGCATCAATCAACTTCGCCTTCGTCATGCCCGCGGGCCATTCGTCGTAAGGTTTCAACGGCACGAAGAATTCGGCGTTGAACGAGCCTGCCGGATCAGTGCCGTCATCCGGCCGGCCATGTTGCGACACGACGGTGACGACTTCCGGGAAAGAAATCAAGATTTCGCGGATGCGATTGACTTTGGGCTTTCCTGCTTCCAAGGAAATCGTGGCCGGCATCGTAGCGCGGATCCACAAGTTGCCTTCATCCAGTTTGGGCAGGAATTCAGTGCCCAGCAGCGGAAGGATCAAGGCCATGGCCGCTATCGCAGCCACCGCTACCAGCAGCGTCAGCACGCGGAAGCGCAACGCGCCCTTTAAGAGGAACGTATAGACAGGCGTCAAAATGCGCATGACCAGCGGCTGCTCCTCGCTGATTTTTTCCGAAAGCAGCAGCGAGGCCAGCGCCGGCGCGACGGTGAACGTCGCCAGCAGCGCGCCCACCAGCGCGTAGCCATAGGTTTTCGCCATCGGCCCGAAAATCTGGCCTTCAACGCCCTGCATGGTGAACAATGGAAGAAACGCCGCGATGATGATCGCCGTTGAGAAGAAGATGGAGTTGGAAACTTCGGACGCGGCTTCCAGAATCTTCGCGAACTTGCTGTTTGTCGAACCCAGTATGGGCTTCTGAATATTTTCGTGCGAGCGCTCGGCAAGATGGCGGAAAATGTTCTCCACGATGATCACGGTGGCGTCGACGATGATCCCGAAATCAATCGCGCCGATCGACAGCAGATTGGCGGAATCACCGCGCAGATACATGATCAGCACCGCGAAGAAGAGCGCGAACGGAATCGTCGCTGCAACGATCACCGCGCTACGTAAATTGCCCAGGAACAAGTATTGTATCGCGAACAGCAGCAGCACGCCGAAGACGAGATTGTGCAGAACCGTGTGCGTGGTCACTCCAATCAAATCGCGGCGGTTGTAATACGGCTCGATCTGGACACCTTTAGGTAAAATCGTCGAAGCGTTGATTATTTTGACTTCGGCCTCGATGCGGGTCAGTGTGTCCATGGTCTTTTCGCCGCGTCGCATCAACACAATGCATTCGACGACGTCGGCGTCGGCATCCTTGCCCGCGATGCCCTGGCGCGGGGCGTTGCTGATGCTGATCTTCGCCACGTCTTTCAAGAGCACAGGCGCGCCACTGGTTTTCGCGAGCAAAATATGCTCTATGTCGGCGATGTTCTTGATCAAGCCCAGTCCGCGCACGTTGGCCGTCTGCTGTCCCAAATCCAGCGTGCGCGCACCGACGTTAAGATTGTTGTTGGAGACCGCCTGCAGCACTTGCGGCAGCGTGAGCTTGAACGACGTCAGCTTTTCCAGGTCGATTTCGATGTGGTATTCGCGGGTCATGCCGCCCCAGCCGGTCACGTCGATCACGCCGGGAATGGTGCGGAAGCGGCGCTGCAAGACCCAGTCCTGCAGCGTGCGCAATTCCATCAGGCTGTAGCCGGTGGGCGCCGTCAATCGATAGCGATAGATCTCTCCAATCGCGCTTTGGGGCGAAATTTGCGGCTGGGCGCCATTGGGCAAGGGGGGCAGCGTGTTCAGCCGGTTCAACACCTGCTGCAACGCGTAATTGTAGTCGCTGTCATAGGAGAATTGAAGCTTGATGTCGGACAACCCATACAGCGAAACCGAACGGACGTGCTGGAGGCCGGGCAGGCCGGCCATGGTCACTTCGATCGGCACGGTGATATAGCGTTCCATCTCCTCGGCCGATTGCCCGGAGCTTTGTGTCACGATTTCAACCGCGGGCGGCGCCGGATCGGGATAGGCTTCGATGTTCAATTTTGAAAACGCGAACGCGCCCGCCGCCAGAAAAATCAGCATCGCCATGATCACAACGGCGCGCCGAGCCAGCGAAAATTGAATGATCCCGTTAATCATAATGTCCTAAAAGACCGCATGAAAAATACCGCGGCGCCGCGTTCAATGCCGGGCACCGTATGCGAGGTCAGCCCCGCTCAAACCGGCGTTTAATTGGAATTGTTGTTGCCTAAAAATATTGCGCCCTGCGTGACAACGCGTTCGCCGGCGCGCAGACCTTCCACGACCTGAACCGTTGCGCCCTGCGTCATCCCTGTCCGGATCACGCGCTTGACAAATTCGGTAGCGCTTTGTTCGACGAACACAACCTGCTTGTCACCGTCCTGGAGGATGGCGTTAGTGGAGACCGATACCGACGGCGCAGGGCTTCCTGTGAAAATCTTGAACGTGGCAAACATCTCGGCCTTCAGTTCGCGCCCGGCATTCGGAACGTCGCAACGCACTGGCACGCGGCGCGAATCCGGGTTGACCGACTGCCCGATGTAGCTCACTTTGGCCTGGAACGTTTTATCCGGGAAAGCCAGCGCGCGCACTTCGACGTTCTGACCGATCTTTATGTTTGGCGAATCAACTTCATACACGTCGGCCACCAGCCACATGCTCGACAAATCGGTGATGGTGAACAGCGGTTCGGCGTTGTCCGGCTTGATGTATTGCCCCAACCCGATTTTGCGTGTCGTGATGGTCCCCGAGATCGGCGCCTTGACCTGCGTGATGCGATCGATGATCCGGTCTTTCAACACGGTTTCGATGGCCGCGTCGGTCTTTCCGAAGACGCCGCGCAGCCGGTCCTTGATCGCTGTGATCAAATGCTCCCCGGCGGCGATGTCACTGCGTGCGCCTTCTGCGTCCGACTTGGCCTGCTCTAAATCTTTGTTGGCCTGCTCAACGTCTTTTTTGGCCTGCTCGGCATCACGCAGGGCGGACTGCATGTCGCGTTGCGCCTGCTCGTAATCTTTTTGCGCGACAGCCTTGTCCTGGACCAATTGCTGTTGACGATCCTGATTCGCACGCGCTAAGCTCGCGCTGAGGTTTGCAATTTCAATATTGCGTTTCGAAATGTCGATGTTGCGGGTCGCGATGTCGTGGCTGGAAGTGGCCAGGCGCAGTGCGTTCTGGGCTTTGCGCACAGTCGAAACGGCGGCAATCAAATCCGATTCGACTTGCACCAGATCGGGCGTGTCAATCTCGTACAATGGCGCGCCTTTTTCGACAGTGTCACCGGGTTTGGCGAACACCTTCAACACGCGGCCGGTATATTCAGCGAAGACCGGCGTGGTCAAATCGTCGTTGAAGGCGATCTTGCCGCTGCACACATGTTCGGATTGAAAAGTCGACGATTCGACGGCCTGAACGTTGATCGTACTTTTCTGCTTCTCATCTATCCGCACCAAATTTGGATTGGCTTTCTCGGGCTCAGCCTTTGTTTCCACCACGGGCACTGGGGACTTGGCTGTTGTTTCCGTAAAATATTTGTAAGCACCGAAGCACGCGGCAAGGGCGACTACGGCGATGACGGGGCCGGTATAACCGCGAGGCGCAGGGGACGCTGGGGCTGCTGGGGGCTGAACGGGAGTAGTACCTTCGACGGGCTCTGGTTTTTGCATGACGGTGCTCCTTGTTATAGACCTGTTACGCATGCCTTATGCCAAACTAAAGCCGCGTTATAAAGCCGGTTTTTCATAGGAGGCCGCGCCTGTTTCGAGGAAGTAAACTCCGGCCTGCTTTGCAAACTTCAAGAATGCGCTGTGCGGGGGTTGAAAATTGAACGGAAGATCTGCGCCTTAAAACTCCACCTGGGAAGGGCACGCCACCGATGTTTACGGGGCCGCGGTCGCGGTTGTAAGCGGGGGCCTCGACGTGCAGGTAATCCAGAGTGAGGAACAGGCTCGTGGTCATGGCGAGCTTGTAGTACGTTTCAAGAATCTTCTCGGTCTCGTAATTCAAGCGGTCGTCGCCGATGATGAAACCGCTGCCGCCTGCGCGCAGTAGTCCTGATGGGCGCTGGATATGCTGATTTCTGAACTCCCCCTGCGATTCTCGTCGAAATGGCGGAATACAAATGGACGCATTGTTTTGTGCAATGTAAAAGAATGCGCCGTCTGTCCCGGGGTTTCGTCCCGGGGTTTCCTCCACGGACACCGAAAATGACGGCACTTTGTTCCAAATCCTCAACGCCCCCACCGGCCGCAGCGACGCCGCTATCGAAATTGACGCGACCATAGGGGCTAGCTGGTCTGTTCGGCCGCTCGTTAAAGAAGATCTAAATCCGGGATTTTCTTAAATGCAATGCGCATCGGAGCCGTCTCAACCGCGCCAATCATCGAAGCTGGGTGCACGGTTCCTGATCCGTATTTCAAGTTCAAGCGATCCACTGCCCCATTTAATGCGCCCCGGCGATGGTCTTCGATGAACAAAGAGCCAGTCAAGCCCACAGTTGGCAACAAACCCAGAAGCGTTACACCGGCAATTACGGGTCGAAATGGAGCTTCAGCATCCCAAAACTCGCTGAATACTCGGGTCATTTCCAGCGTATCCCGCCCGTCGAGCAAACCGGACTGACGAATCCAATCCTTCGATTCCCTGCACTTCACCCAAAACAATATCGTGCCCGCGCTCAATCCCTCATGCCTTAAACGAGCCGCCGCTTTGGCGATCAGGCGAATCATGATCTGGCGGGCGCCGACTTCATTCCTGTATTGAGGCGGAAGTACGTGTTGATGTCCTATCGATTTCGTTCGAGAAATTTCACCGGGTATCTCTTCGCCTCGAAGCAAATGCCACCATCGTGCACCCCACACACTGCCCCACACAGTTCGGAGCTGAGACGGTGAAAGGGCTGCAAGCTGC
>JANXLS010001218.1 GCA_025355035.1 Planctomycetota bacterium
TGGTATCGTTGGCAGTTACTGCAGCGTGAGCTAGGGGTAAAGATAGCGGTGCGGGACCACGAACTTTTTTGCCTGTCTACCTGGCGCTCGTTTTGTTGGTGTTGACGCTGGGGCTGAATTTCCTGGCGCGAATGTTGGTGATGAGTATCAAGAACGAAGGCACGGGCAAGCGCAAGGGCAGCGCAGTGGCAGTACCTCCGGCAAGTCACTCCGGCATCCAGACCGACACGTCACACTTGCGCGACATTCCAATCGCGCGGATCAATTACACGGTTCGCTATATCAATGTCGTGTTCAAATCGCTCTGTATTCTTGCCGCGTCAATGGCGATTGCGTGTCTGGCGATGATCTTCAGTTATGTTCTGTTCAAAGGCGTGACCAGCTTGAGCTGGAACTTCTTCACGTTGAACCCCGGCGCTCCGGGGAATCCGATCGGGATGAAGAATTGTATTGAAGGCACGATGATTCTTGTCGGGATGGCCAGTTTGATCGGCGTTCCTGTCGGAATGTTGTGCGGAATTTATTTGTCCGAGTACGCGAAGAAGAACGTGTTTAATGAGGCGATTCGACTGCTTGTCGACGTGCTCGCGGGGACGCCGTCGATCATTGCGGGCGTGTTGGCGTATGAATTGGTGATTGCGAAATACGGTCATTTCCCGAGTCTTGGGCTGGGATTTTCGGGTTGGGGCGGCGCATTTTCGCTGGCGTTTTTAATGGTGCCGATCATTTCGCGCACGACGGAAGAGATGCTGAGATTGGTTCCGGCATCGTACCGGGAAGCGTCGCTGGCGCTTGGTGGCGCGAAGTATCAAACGATCCTTAAAGTGGTTCTGCCGGCTGCGACGACGGGAATCGTAACGGGCGTGATGCTGTCGATTGCGCGCGTCGCCGGTGAGACGGCGCCTCTGTTGTTCACGGCGTTTGGAAGCGATCAGGACGTGATCACGTGGGCGAATTTTCCGCACATTGTTGATATGTCAAAGCCCTTCCCCGCCCTGACACTGAAGATTTATCAATATGCCGATTCGCCTTCTCAAGAGTGGATTGAGCAGGCGTGGGCGGGCATGCTGGTTCTGATTGTGATGGTGACGTTGTTGAGCGCGGCGGTGCGGTATGTGACGCGCGCGAAGAAGACATCGAAAATTTAATCAGTGCAAGGTTTATGGATAATGATTGCAATTTATTTACACGCTCTTTGCAATCACTTAACACAAACTAAACACGCCGCACATACTGAATTGACGTGGAGGCATTAGGATGCCTAGACCACAGAGACGGACGCGTTGGTGAGACCGAGGACTAAACATGACCGCCACCCTGCATAGGAACGCCAAGATGACCGCGCCAGCAACGGGTTTTTCCGCTACTGTAGAATCGCCGCAAACAGGGTCAGCGCCGGTTCAACTTGCCGCGAAGGATGTGCGGTTTTGGTACGGAGAAAAGCAGATTCTCCACGGCATTAATCTGGAGATGCGTTCGAAAGAAATCACGGCGCTGATTGGACCGTCGGGTTGTGGAAAGACGACGTTTTTGCGGATGATCAACCGCATGTGTGATACGGTCGATGGCGCGCGATTTGACGGAACGATTTCGTTGGATGGAACAAACATTCTCGATACGAAACAGGACGTAGTGGCGTTGCGTCGCAAAGTTGGGATGGTGTTCCAGAAGCCGAACGCGTTTC
>JANXLS010001248.1 GCA_025355035.1 Planctomycetota bacterium
GAAAAGGTTTGGAACTTCACCGCGTCCGCCCCCGACTCGGCGGCGGCATCGATCAGTTTACGGGCGAGAACGGCGTCGCCGTTGTGATTCACGCCCGCTTCGGCGATAATGAAACAGGGTGTGCCGGCTCCGATTTTCCGTCCAGCAATTTCAAATCCGTGCACGCAGTCGCTCCTTCAGCAGCAGGTCGCAGAGTTTCAAATCAAACGGCTCGTCGATGTCGAGCGAACGTTCGCGAGGCATGACGTAGCCGAATGTTTTTTCGGTATAAAAAGTTCGGTTAGAGAGCAAAACTCCGGGTTTCACTAAATAGAGCGCACCATTAACGGCAAAGGCTTTGGGCAAATGCTGGCGGTGGGTTCCCATTTCAATGTCGGGGAAGAAAGGACTGAGGCGGCCATCGACGTCCAGTTTCTTTGTCCAGTATGGATGCTTTGAACATTCGCACATTCCGACGACAGCATCGGCGTCATGGCGTTCCGCCAGCTCGATCGCGGCATCGAGGTCAGAGGCTTGCCGGAGAGGCGAAGTGGGTTGCAGCAACAAAAGGTAATCGGGCGTCCACTTTTCGTTTTGGTTGAACCAGTGAAGAGCGTGTTCGAGGACGTCCATGTGGGGCGAATTGTCGGCGGCGAGTTCGGGTGGGCGCATGAAAGGAACTTCGCATCCGGCGTTGCGCGAAATTTCGGCGATGGTTTCGTCATCGGTTGAAAGGACAGTCCGAGTGACTCGAGTGGCATTGCGCGCGGCCTCAATCGTCCATTCGATCAGCGGTCTACCGCCAACGGAAGCCACGTTTTTACCTGGAATTCCTTTGGAGCCGCCGCGCGCGGTGACGAGAGCTAAAACGGAAAGCGGAGTGGCCATAGGGACGGTTCCGAATGCAAGCGCGGCGGCTATTGGGGTGACAATCCAGAAGAGTGTGTATAATAAATCGATGTCTAAATGTATATAGTTCTATATCTGAATTAATGCGAATCGAATCTGTGAGAGATTATAATGTCCACGGCTATTTCAGTCCAGAACGTTGCTAAAAAATTCACGCTGGGCGCGTCGCGCGAGCGGTACAAAACGTTGCGTGACTCGCTGTCGGGGGCCATTGTGGCTCCGTTTCGGCGAATGGCAGGAATGTTTTCTTCGACACATTCGGAACGGTTGGAACAGGAGATTTGGGCGCTTAAAGACGTTTCGTTTGATGTCAACGCAGGCGAAGTGGTGGGGATAATCGGTCGAAATGGGGCGGGGAAGAGTACGCTTTTGAAAGTGTTGTCGCGGATTACCGAGCCGACGAAAGGACGGATTGAGTTGCATGGGCGGATCGCGAGCCTGCTGGAAGTTGGTACGGGGTTTCATCCGGAGTTGAGTGGGCGCGATAATATTTTCTTAAATGGAGCGATTCTCGGAATGAAGCGGACGGAGATCGCGCAGAAATTCGATGAGATCGTGGAATTTGCGGAGGTTGAGAAGTTCATTGATACGGCGGTGAAGCATTACTCGAGCGGGATGTACATGCGTCTGGCGTTTGGCGTCGCGGCGCATTTGGAGCCTGAGATTCTGGTCATTGACGAGGTTCTGGCGGTGGGCGACACGGCGTTTCAGAAGAAGTGCCTCGGTAAAATGGAGCAGGTGTCGAAGACGGGGCGGACGGTGTTGTTTGTGAGCCACAACATGCAGGCGATTCGCGCGTTGTGTTCACGATGTATCTTGCTGTCTCAAGGAACGATGAAGAAGGATGGACCGACGTCGCAGATTATCGCGCTTTACAATGACGAGATGCGGCAGGCAGAGATCAACGCGAATACGTCGGTCCACAATTCATCGTTCCGGCGCGGAGATGGGAGTGTTCGGTTTGAGAAGATTGCAATTGAGGATGCCAGCGGGAATCAACGCTTCAATTTTGACTATGGCGAGACGGTGCGCTTTCGGCTCGGATATCGAGTATTTTCTGACGTTAAGAAAATGGATGCCTATATTGCGCTACGCGGTGGGGTAACGAACGAGACGCTGACGGATGCGCGGTACGCCATTTCGCAGTCGACACTTGCGGCAGGAACGACGGGGGAAGTGGTAATCGAGTTTCCAAACCTTGCGCTGAGGCCGGGAGAATTTCCGTTGTATTTTGCGCTGGGGCATGAGGCAAGCGACTTTGATATTGTAGATAATTTGTCGGCACCCTTGATTATTGAGAGCACCAAGTCCGCAGAAGAGTTGGGGTTCGATCCGGTGCGCGCGAGCGGTTATTTTACGCTGGCGAATCGGCGGGTGAATTGATGAGAGAGTGCATCGGCGCGAAGCGAGGCGTCACGAATTCTGATTCTGGGTTAGCGCGGCAACTGTTTGGGTGCGGTAGCGGTTGTGGAGAGCGGTGCTGAGCAGGGGGAGTTTGTCGAATGCGCCCCAGAAATAGTCGCGTGCCCGGTTGTAACGGATGCGTTGGCCCTTAAAGGTGCCGGTGTGATACGTTTCGGCTTTGAAATATTTGAACGGCTCTCCGAACGTCTCCATGAAATAACCGAATTGCAGTGCACCGTCGATGCTCTTGGGCGAGAGCGGCTTGCAGAAGAGTTGGATCAATTCAGAATGATCGACGGGGTTGTAGGTCGCTCCGAGATCGCGGTATACGGCGGCTCCGGCCAGGATGGAGGGTTTGCCGAAATAGACGGATTCGATTCCGATTGTTGATCCGAACGAAACGACGGTGTCGGCGTTTCGGAGAAGCGCGTAGCTGCTGACGGGGGAATCACCGGCTAGCGTGATAAAACGCGGATGGTTCAGAGCGTTCAGTGCTCGAGTAAATGAGTTGTCAATGCCTCGCAAATGCGGATGTGTGCGCAAGTAGATTCGGACGTTTGGTGGGAGTGTATCGATGTCGGCCCGGATTTTCTGGAGGCCAGCAAGCTGGGTTTCATAGATCGGGTTGGCCCATTCATCGCCAATCGCGCTCATTTCATCCTCGGATGACCCGAAAATTGCGATGTTGTGATGAGTGGGATCGAAACCGTTTGGAAGCAGGTCTTTTTTGTGGTGCGCTGTAAAATCGATCATTGCTTTGCCTTGGGCTGTCTTATCGAAGAACTGCCGCCCGAGGGTTTCGCGGTCGGGGTTGGCTGCATCGCGCTTCCATGTGTCACAGATCATGCGGGAAACGGTTGCGATGCTGTGGGGCATCGAATTCAAGTAGCATTGAATTTTATTGATGCTTGAACCATTTTCGTAGACATAGCAGTTGACATTCTTACTTTCGGCGGCGCGCAACGCGGCGCGGAATGTGGCGACTCGGCCATTAAAAACGTAAACACTGTCAAAGTGAGAGTCCGTGAGCCAATTTTGAATTGAGCGATAAATTGCTACGGCGCTGAGGAGAAGGTTTGTGATCACCGCTGCGTGCGAGTTGA
>JANXLS010001261.1 GCA_025355035.1 Planctomycetota bacterium
GTCCCCGTCGAAGTCGTCAAAGAAGTCATCCGAGAAGTCCCCGTCGAAGTCGTCAAAGAAGTGATACGAGAGGTCCCCGTCGAAGTCGTCAAAGAAGTCATCCGAGAGGTCCCCGTCGAAGTCATCAAGGAAGTCATCAGAGAGGTCCCCGTCGAAGTCATCAAGGAAGTTATCAGAGAGGTCCCCGTCGAAGTCATCAAGGAAGTCATCAAAATCAAAGAAGTGCCCGTTGAAGTCATTAAGGAAATCATTAAGGAAGTCCCGGTCCAAGTCTTCCGCGACGCGCCATCAAACGGCCATCACGAACCGCCTCGCGAAATCATCAAAGAAACCGTCATTCACATGCCCGTAGAAACCGTGCGCGATGTCATCAAGCGCATCCCCGACACACATGGCCCCGCCTTGCTGCTCGCTATCTTGCAGCAGGACGGTCGCCTGGTCGATTTCCTTGCCGAAAACATCGACATGTACGACGACGAACGCGTCGGAGCCGCCGCCCGGGCCATCCACGACAAATGCCGCAAAGCCCTGTTCAAGTACGTTCAACTCGAACCCCTCCGGCCGGAAAAAGAAGGCGATATCGTCACGCTCGGAGCCGAATACGACACGACCGCCATCCGCGTCACCGGCCCCGGCCACGCCCACAACAACATGTTCGGAACCCTCCGCCACCGCGGCTGGAAAGCGACCAAAGTCGATCTCCCCCCGCGCCCCAACGGAACCGACCCCACCCTCGTTTCCCCCGCCGAAGTCGAAGTGGAGTAACGTAGGAGGGCCGCCCGCCGTCCCGTTTCTCATTTTTTGATCCGGCCCGACAGCGACCATATGACGGTCGCTGGGCACTTCAGTGCCGCTTTTCGTTGAGTGCGAGTTTATAGTCTCACGTAAAATGTCCCCGTTCTCACATCTCCGAAACCTCTGACTTGACTTTTCATCGTTTTCGGTTCTAATTCCTTTTACCCATGAAGAAGTTAGGCATCCTGTCCGATACTCATGATCATCTGGATCGCACCGCTAAAGCCGTGGCGCTCTTGCAAGCCAAGGGTGCCGAAGGCTTACTGCATTTGGGCGATTTTGTTGCGCCGTTCGCGTTGAAAGTCGTGATGAATTTCAACGGTCCGTTGTTCGCCATTTATGGCAACAACGACGGCGAAAAAAAGGGATTGAAAAAGCTTTTTCCCGAGTTGAAAGACGGTCCGTGCGTCTTTGAAATCGGTGGCCGCAGGCTGGGCGTGGCGCATTCGGTCGAAGAAATTCCGGACGATTATTGCTTATCCTGCGACGGAATTTTTTACGGTCATTCCCACGCGCGCGTCCACATTCCGAAGCAAGGAACGCGCCCGTTGGAATTGAATCCCGGCGAAGGCTGCGGCTGGCTGACCGGAAAACCCAGTTGCGCGATGCTCGATCTGGAAACTATGACCGCTGAAATTTTTGACATCGAATAACGTGATCGCATAGAACGTGGTGGGGCGAGAAAAGGAACGGTTGAATGTTCATAAATGCTCTTCGAATGATGTGTTTGGTCGCTTTCATCGCGGCTCTCGTTTCCATTCCGGGCTGCACAGCCCGCAGCATCACCATCACCTCCAACCCGCCCGGCGCGGAAGTGACCGTGAACCATCGCTCCATCGGCACTACGCCCTGCCGCGTCGGTTTCACACATTACGGCGTGTACCGCATCGAAGTCCGCTTGGAAAAATACGAAGTTCTCGTCAAGGAAGAGTGCATCAATCCGCCACTCTACAGCTACGAACCCATCTCCGTCGTCACCGACAACGTCATTCCCGCCCGTCTCAACGATGACATCTACCTGCATTACGTCTTAAAGAAGGAAGGTGAAGTGTCCGAACGCAAGAGCCTGCTGGAACGCATGGAAGCCGCGCGAAACGGCGCCATCACGTTGAAGGACGGCCGCCAGATCAGCGTTCCCTACAGCGTTCCGCCCAAGACGGCCGAGCAGTTGGCCAAAGACGCAGCCAAGAAAGCCGAAATCGCGAATCCCCCGCCCGTCCTCGGAAAAGACGGCCTGCCCGTCCCGCCAGTCGGACCGAAACCAGAAGAAGCTTTCAAGATCAAGGACATTCCGACCACCCAACCGCAAGGCCCCAAGATCGGCAAGGAATTGAACATCACGCCGAAGGCCCCCGATGTAAAACCGGAAACCCCGAAGTCGGTTGAGCCCAAGAAAGATCAAGCCCCGCCGCGCACACCCAAGGACGAAGAAATCCAGTTCGAAAAGTTACCCGCCCCAAAAACCGACGACAAGAAGTAATGCAACTTGAAGTAATTCATCTTGTTTCAAGCATCGCGACTAGCGAGCGCAACGAGCCGTCGCCGTTCCCCTCTCCTGTTCGGGAGAGGGCCAACGCAGGTGCTCCTGCGCGGCGGTGAGGGGAGAACGCGAAAGTTCAGCTGAGCGCGTGTCAATAAATGCCATTAACAATTATCAAATGCCTGACGAGCCCCTTCTATCGCACAAACTCCTTCACCAATTCCTCCGCCCCATAAATCTTCAAAAGCACCTCCACAATCGCCCGCGAATCCACGCAGATCGATCGCTTCGTCGCCTCTTCATAAATAAACTTCCCCACCAATCCTGGGTAATTCCCATCAAATAAAATCCCGACCAATTCCCGATTGCGATTGAACACCGCCGATCCCGAATTCCCGCCATACCCATCCGCATCGACCACAAAATTGTACGGCGTACATAGATCAATCGTCGAACGCCCTTTCAACCACAACTCGTTGAGATGATACGCCCCTCGATTCCCAGTCTGATCACTCAACGCATACATCCGATCGAAGCACGTAAACGGCCGCAGATTCCGCCCCTGATCGTCGTATCCCCGAATCATTCCGAACGAAAGCCGCAGCGAAAAATTTCCGTCCGGAGCGCGGCGCGAAGCCGCCGTTCGCCCCAGCGCCCGGGCAATCTGAGCATAACATTTCTTCTCCACATCGCCAAATTCCTGCTGATAACGCGAGTTCAATTCGCGCCCAAACGTAAAAATTTTCCGAGCCAGCGCCAGCATCGGATCGTGCGCCCGCACGTCCTCCGAAAGTCCGCTGGCCCGAGCGCTCAAATAAAAATCCGGCCGACCGATCCGCGTTCCTGCCACCAATTCCGCCGCGCGATCCGCCGGAGTTTTCCCTTCCAATACAAGCTGCGTGAGCTTGTCCGCCGTGCCGAGTTGCGAAACCAAGAACTCCAGCGTCTCCTGCAAATGCCCGCGCTCGCTCGCCTGCATGTCCTTCGGATCATAAAGAAACTGCTTTTCGTAATAGCGCTGCCGCCGCTCCGCAAAATCCCAATTGTTCCGCCCTGACTGCTCACCCGCAACTACGCTCATCGCCCCAACCAACTGCGCCGAAAACAGCCCCCAGACATTGTTCAACACCTTCCGCTCGACCTCAACGTTGCGAACACGATCAACAGCACCCCGCATCTCCGCGACCGCATCATGATAAATCGTCGCGTTCTCCGGGTCAGCGATGCTCCGTTCGGCCGCGTCCACCTCTGCTTTTTTCCGCGCCATCATCGCCGGATTTCGCAATCCATCCAACTGTCCGAGCAGCCGCTTCAACGCGTTCTCACTGTGATTTGCGCGGTCCTGAACGAATTGAAACTGATCCGGCCCGCGAGCGCCATAGCGCTGCAACGCCGCCGCCTCCCGTGCATACAACGCGATCTCGACCGGCAAAATTTTGTCCCGCTCCATCTCCAAATGCGCCTGCGTGATCGACCGCGACGTCTCGCCCGGATTGCCAGCAAAAAATATGAGTTCATTCTCTTTCGCCCCGGACATCGACCATGGAAAATAATCCGGCGTCGCCGCCGGTTTCCCATTTTCATACGCACGAAAAATCGCGACGTCAAAATCGTATCGCGGAAAAGTGAAGTTATCCTCGTCCCCGCCGAAATAACCCGAACTTAAATCCGCCGCGAAAACCAGCCGTACATCATCGTAGACTTTATATTTATAAAGCCGATATTCCCCATCCGGATACAACCGAATCGCTTCGATCTTAAAATGCTCGCGCCGCTCCTTCCCCACTTCGTCGCCGCTGACAATCAACCTAAAAGCGCTGTCGTCATCGACATTGAACTGCTTCGCCGTCGAACGAACTTTTTCATTGAGATTCACGACTTCAACAAGCTGCTCA
>JANXLS010000003.1 GCA_025355035.1 Planctomycetota bacterium
AGAGGAGGAGCAGTGAGAGACCGAGAAGTATCTGCCGCATGAAGTCTCCGGAAAAATAAGCCATCTACGCCAAAGATGGCGTAGATGGCCTGTGTGAACTTCATGGATTTACTCGATGATGCCGGTCTTGATCAGGTATTCGCCGGTTAATACGGCACCCTTCGCCGCACCCATTTTCGTGTTGTGGCTCAACAAGACGTATTTGATGCCATTCGGGAGCACGTTGTCTTCGCGCAAGCGGCCGATGACCGTCGTCATGCCGTCGTTCATGTTCCGATCGAGGCGCGGCTGTGGGCGGAACGGCTCTTCCGTGTAATGAACGAGTTCCGGCGGAGCGCTAGGCAATCCCAGCGACAGGAATTCAGCGTAGCCATCACGCCAGGCATTCTTCACGTCCTGCAACGATGCTTTGTTCTGCAATCCGACGAAGACCGATTCTGTGTGCCCATCGATCACGTTCACGCGGGTACACGTGCAGCTCACGTTGAACGGCGCGCTGAGGATGGTGCCGTTGTCGATCTTGCCAAGGATCTTCTGTGTCTCGGTTTGAACCTTTTCTTCTTCCTTCGGGATGTAGGGAACGATGTTGTCGAGAATGTCAAAACTCAACACGCCCGGGCTGCGTCCAGCACCGCTGACGGCCTGCATCGACGTCATGATGACGCTGCCAATGCCGAAGCGTTCGTACAGGGGCTTTAAGCTGAAGACGAGGCCGACGGTCGTGCAGTTCGGGCCGGGCGTCACGAAGCCTTTCCAGCCGCGATTTTTGCGCTGAACGGCGACGAGCGCGGCGTGGTCGATGTTGACGCCGGGCAAGAAGACGGGAACGTCTTTTTCATAGCGGAACGCGCTGGCCGTCGAAACAACGGGAACGCGGGCCGCGTAGATCGGTTCAACGATCTTTGCTGCGTCGCTTTCGATCGCGGTGAAGACGATGTCGATGTCGTCGAGAATCAGCTTTTCAGCATGTTCGACGGTAATCGAGAGAAATTCCTTCGGGCAGGGTTCGTCGCAGAACCAGCGCGTCGCGCCGGACGAAGCGTCCTTGATCGCGTCACTGAATTTCTTGCCTGCGCTGCGTTCTGAGGCGGCGAGACGCTTGACCTCGAACCACGGATGATTCTTCAAACTGACCAAAAACTGTTGTCCGGCTACGCCCGTGGCGCCCACCACGGCTACGCGGCGTCGTTTTGCTGCCGACATGGCTCTTCTCCTTTTTTGTTGGCCTGAAAAATAGGCTAAAAGAGCATAGAGCCACCCGGCGTAAAGTCAAGAATGAAGGGGCGTTAAATCGATTGGAAAAAATCGCTGACCTTGCACGAAAAGCCGGGAAGAACGGCCGGAGCGGTTATGACCTCGTCGTTGCGGTGGATGGTCCAAGGCTCGTTTAAGCGATCAATTCGCACATAGCTCGATCATCGTTCAACAGCAGCATGTCCTCCGGCGATACGATTGTTGTTCCAGAACTTCAAGCTCGGGTGAGACTCCGTCCAAACCGGTT
>JANXLS010000027.1 GCA_025355035.1 Planctomycetota bacterium
CATCGGCGCGCTCGACGCGAATGCCATCGCCCGAGTCCGCGATGAATGCCGCCCAGACGCCCGCGACGCCGATGAACTTCACGACGCCCTGATGACGTGCGCCTACCTGACGCCGAACGAAATCCAACCGTTCGCCAAACCCCTACACGACCTTACGAATTCATCACGAGCATGTGCCGTCTTTTCCCCCCTTTCCCCTTGGAAGAAAGGGGCCGGGGGTGAGCGGTCCGTCGCCCCAGCTCTCAATTCCCCCTCCTTATATATCGCCAGCGAACGCGCCCCCTGGTTCGAAGCCGTCTTCGAAAACCAGTCCGCGCACTTCGACCCCATCCCCATCGTTCCAGAAAAAGAACGCGCCAAATCGCACACCCGCGAATCCGCACTCTTAGACGTCCTCCGCAGCCGCATCGAAATATCCGGACCTATCACCGCGAGTTTTTTCGCAAACGAAATCGGCGTCGAAACAAAAGACATCGACCAAGCCCTGCTCACGCTCGAAACACAAGGCGTCGTCATGCGCGGAAATTTCAGCCCCGGCGTTCGTGAATTGGAATGGTGCGACCGCCGACTTCTCTCCCGCATCCATCGCTATACGCTCGACCGCCTGCGCCGCGAAGTCGAACCGGTCACCGCCGCGAATTTCGTTCGCTTCCTTTTCTCGTGGCAACACGTCGATCCCGAAACCAGACTCGACGGCCCGCGCGGCGTCAGCGAAGCGATCGCTCAATTGCAAGGCTTCGAAATCGCCGCAGCAAGCTGGGAACGCGACGTCCTGAATTCGCGTGTGCGCGGCTACGACAAACGCTGGCTCGACCAACTCTCGTTGAGCGGCGAAATTTCCTGGGGCCGCCGCTTCCCGTCGAAACCCGACCCGGACGGCAAGCGTCACAGCGGCCAGATTCGCAACACCTCGATCGGCATGCTCTTGCGCGACCAACAGGATTTCTGGCTCGCGCTTGCCGCGGAATTGCCGAAGGACGAGGCGTATCTAAGTTCCGCCGCACGCGCCGTGCTTGACCAACTGCGCAAACGCGGCGCAATGTTCTTCCAAAATCTGACGCGCGAAACAAAGCGCCTGCCCGTCGAAATCGAAAACGCACTCGGCGAACTCGTCGCATTCGGGCTCGTCACAGGCGACGGCTTTGGCGGTTTGCGCGCGCTGCTCGTGTCGTCCGTTCAACGCCGGAAAATGCGCACCCGTGAGCGCAACGCACGCCACAGTTACGCGCAACAACGATTCGCTCTCGTCCCCAAAAATCGCCTGGCGGGTGGAATCGAAACCGCCGGTCGCTGGTCCTTGTTCCGGGGCGATGGCCAGCCCAACCTCTTCGGTGAAGTCTCCTCCGACGAAGCGATCGAAACCGTCGCGCGCCAGTTGCTCCGGCGTTGGGGCGTCGTCTTCCATCGCGTGCTCTCGCGCGAAAAAGGATTGCCGCAGTGGCTCGATCTGCTGAAAGTCTATCGTCGCCTCGAAGCGCGCGGCGAAATTCGCGGCGGTCGTTTCGTCGCCGGTTTCAGCGGCGAACAATACGCGCTCCCCGAAGCTGTCGAACACCTCCGCGCCATCCGCAACAAAGCCCCGGACGGAACGCTCCGCAGCATCGGTGCCGCCGACCCGCTCAACGTTGCCGGCATCCTCACGCCCGGCGAAAAAATCGCCGCCCGAGCCTCAACCCAAGTTCTTTTCCGCGACGGCGTCCCCGTCGCCGTAAAAGAATCCGGAAAAATATCGATTCTCCAAATCGACGCGTCGAGCGAACTAAAAACCGCCATTCAATCTGCCCTGGCCCGCCGCGCCTAATGGCCTGTAAAATAATAAACTGAAGAATTGCTTGCGTCTTTCGGCCTGGCTCTTCGTTGAACGCTCAGTCAGAGATACACTCATATATCTTCCTTCGCGTCCGCCTCGACCCAAGCCGAAATACGCGGTGGACTTCTTCAGTTTATTATTTTACAGGCCCTAACGAGATTAAAGTCTGGAATTACTCGCAACGCCGTGACTTTTCGCTCCCCTCACCAAACTCTAATTTTTGCGTGGCAAACCTTGAACTTTGAACCTTGAACTTTGAACTGATTTTTCAGCACTACCTTCAAAGCAATCCTTCTTTATAATGCGCGGACACGATTCCGAGGAGACGGTCAAATGCTGGTTTTTCGCTGCGATTGCGAGCAGGTGCTGGGTGTTGAAGAAGAAGCGAACAAGGGCGGCATGGGGGAGTGCCCGACATGCGGGCGGATCATCCGCGTACCGATGTCGTTGGTAAACGCCGCCGGAAAGTTGCGGCTCGCGGGAACGCCCGCGCGCGCGGTGTCTTCCGCCTCTGGCGGATACCGTCAAATTCGCGACTCCTCCAAAAGCGATTCGGCACAATCAGGAATTTCCGCGCGCGGCCAAAGCACCGGATCGTCCACCGGAAAGCACGTCGCATTGTTGGTTCCTGCGGAAATTCCCACCCCTGCCATAGCAGCTCCCATAGTTCCCCCGATTCGGCAATCCGAAAAAGTAGCCGATACCGTTAACGATATGGTGGACAAAAAGCCGCCCGAATCCTCCGTCCCGCGCGCGGAGACACCGACCGCGTTGGGCGCAGCATTGCTGGACGATCCTAAGGCCGAAACGGCTCCCGCGATGCCCGCAGCAACCCCATCCGCGCCTGCGAAACCGAACAGTGTTCCCGTCCAGAAAAATAAAGTTGGTAGCGTGAGAAAGCAACCCGTTAAGAGCGGCAAAGCAACCGCCGTCAAGAGCGATGCGAACGATCCCAACGCTGCAATCGAAACCAAGAACGATCGCAACATCGCCACCGTCGCCAACGCCGCTGCCTCCAAGCGCGCAAAAGCCGCCGCGGCTGCGCCAACCGACGTTCAAGCCAAAAAGAATTTCACACTGATCTATATGATCGGCGTCATCGTGGTTCTCGTGATTGCCGCCGTGCTCTACGCCACAGGCGTGATCGGCGGACGCGCAGTGGAGAAATCGCCGACATCACCCGCCTCGACATCCGCAACAAAAAAGGAAACAACTTCGGCCACAACCCCGGAGACAAATCCTGCAGTCACGCCTGACACCAAAGTAGAACCGGCGAAACCGCCGGAAACACCCGACGCGAAGCTGCCCGCAGATGGCGAAAAGAAAGAAGAAAAGAAAGACCCTGCCGAAGCCAAACCGGACGAAAAGAAGGACGTGAAAAAAGATCCGGCGGCAGCCACCCAGACCGACGAAAAGAAAACGAACAATTAACGCACTGCATGAAGAGCGTTGCTTTACCTCTCCTGTTGGTGAGAGGGCAGATGCATGCCCTCAGATCGAAAAGGGGTGCGCGAGGTGAGGGGAGAGCCTGAGACTGGCGCTGTGTACCGGTCAATAACGAAGAATCAAGATACTTAACGGGGGCGCCCGCCCTTTTTTATCTCTTTAAAAATTCCAACACGCGCGGAGCAATCCGTTCGTGAGCATCTTCAATAACGTAATGCCCCGCATCGTCGTACCGCTCCACTTCCGCTTTCGGAAATCGCTCGATCCAGGTCTTCAAAAAACTCTCGTTGAAACACCAATCTTTCATGCCCCAACCAATGAAAATCGGTCGATCGCTGAACTGCGCAATCGAGTCGTCGATCTGCTTCAACGTCGCCCACGTCGGATGACTCGGCTTCATCGGAATGTCCTGAACAAAACGCAGCGTCGCGATGCGGTTCTTCCAGCTGTTGTACGGCGCAAGCAACCCCGCTTTAACCGCAGGCGTCATGCGCTCCTTATGTTCAACCGCCATGTGAATTGCCGCGCCCGCGAATCCGTTCAATCCCCGCACGGCGATTTCGCCGAGGATCGGAATCTTGCAGACAGCGATTCGTAGCGGTATCCGCGTCGATAAAAATGCAGCCGTATTCAGCGCAACAATCCGGCGAATCCGTTTCGGCTTCCGCACCGCCGCACCCATCCCAATCGCGCCGCCCCAATCGTGCAAAATCAAATCGACGTCATCAAGTTTCAAGGAATCGAGCAGGCTCTCGACGTTGTCAATGTGCTGCTTCAGCGTGTACGGATAATCCTGCGGCTTGTCCGAAAGTCCGCATCCAATATGGTCCGGAGCGATGCAGCGAAAATCGTTGCGCAGCGCCAGAATCAAATTGCGATAATAAAAACTCCACGTCGGATTGCCGTGCAACAAGACAACAGCGCGCCCGTCCGTGCGCGGCCCCTCGTCCAGATAATGCATGCTGATATGCTTTTCGGGACAAAGCTGAAGATAGTGCGGATCGAACGGATAAAGCGGATGCCAGGGCTTGTCCGGCTTCCATTTATTTCCCGGCTGAAGATTAGTCATAAAAACGATTCAAAGTTCAAGGTTGACGCCGCGCTTTTCCTCGGCACTCAGCACTTCTGTTTTTGCCACTCGACTCCGAGCACCAGGCAATTGAGGCCGGAACCGATGCCGAGCATGGCGATTTTTTCGATCCGCGTTGGCGCATTTTTTTCAAGCCCGATCGCCATGGTGATCGGCAAGGAGACCGAACCGGCATTGCCGAGGTATTCGAGCGTCGAAAAATCCTTCGCCAGATCCATCTCGAGGGAGCTGTACATCAATCGCCGGTGCGCGCTGCCGACCTGATGACAAAAAACGCGATCCACCGCATCGTTCGTCCAACCCAAAACGCGCTTCGTCTTTTCCCATGTGACGCGCGCGAGCTTGCAACCTTCCTGCAGCAACTTCTCCGAATCCGTGTTCATATTCGACACGTCGCCCTGGCACAAATGATTGAACTCCGTCGCACAACGCATCGCGCCGCCAATCAATCGATGCCCAAACTTCGACACGTTTTTATGCGCCATTACCAGCGCGCAGGAACCCGATCCCAGCGTCAGCGAAGCGAACATGTTGCGAATCGCGTGGCGCGTCGGGTTCGGCATTTGCAACAAACTGTCGATCGTGTTTTCAACAAGCTGTCGGCTGCCTTCGCCCGCGACAATCAACCCTTTCTTCACCTGCCCGAGTTCGATCATGTTGCCGAGCGTGACGATGCCGTTCAGAAACCCGAGACATGCGTTCGAAATATCAAAAACCGCCGCGTCGTCGGGGAGTTTCAACGCCTTGTGAACAAGTGTCGCGGAAGCCGGTTCCATGAAATCGCGGCAAACGGACGTGTGCAGAAGACACTCCATTTCGCCGGCATCCACGCCTGAATTCTTGAGCGCTTCACGTCCCGCAAGCGTACTCGCCTGGCTGGGCATCGTTTCGGGATCCCAAAAGCGGCGTTCGTGAATACCGCTCATGAGTTCCAAACGGCCGAACGGCATCTTGAGTTTTTCGTACAACGCTCCCAGCTTTTCTTCGATGGCTGCCGATGTAACGACGTGCGGCGGCAGCGCATAACCGAAGGCTTCGAGACAGACATTGTTAAACAGCATCGCTGAAATAAATCAATCCTTGTTAGAAAATTAGACCGGGAAGACTAGCACAAAAACCAAGCGGGTAAAGATGAAAGTGGAAGCTTTAGAATCAAATCAATCGCCCTATATTAGACGATACTCATCCAAACTACCCCGGCTCAAACTCCTCATTTTTATTGAACGCTTTGATTCACCGCGCGTCTTTGTGGTATGTTTTCGCCATCGATCCAATCGCATCGTCCCAAGGATTTCGCTCATGCCACGCACCTCCCCGCTTCGCATTTTTGTTTCGCTCCTTCTGCTTCAAACCAGCTGCATTTTTTGCGCGGACGCACCATCCGATCCGGGTTCCAAACTCGTTGCCGCGATGGGACCGTTGTTGGATGTGGTCAGTAGGAAAACCGAGCGTTACACGCTACGGGCCGAGTTCACGGTCGGCGGCAAGGTCGGAACGGCCGAACTTCGTCGAATCGCCGAGCGCGATTATTCTTTGCATTTCAAAACGGGTGCGGACATCGAAGGTACATTGATCGTCACTTCCAACGAAACGCGTCTCGACATTGCATCGAAGAATACCGTCTTCGTCGGAACCGGAGAACTTCCCGCCAACGCTGAAACGATTCGCCCCGCGCAACTCCTGATTCAAGCGTCGAAATTAAACGCTGGAATCCAAACCGGTTTGGCAGCCATGCAACAGGGCGATCGCGAAATGCTCGGGGGTATTTTGAGTCTCGTTGCCAAAATCGAAATCGGAAAATCGCAGAACGGCGATCAGTTGTTTCGTGTCATCACCGATAAAAAGGGCGGTAGTCTGCAATTCACTCCCTCATTCGACGCCGAACACGACAATGCGTGGCTGGGCGACTTTCGCTATCCCGGCGGAACGAAAGAAGCGCCCATTGAGAACGTCGTGAAGCTGAGCATCTCACCGAAAGTCGAGCGTACCGCAATCGTTCAAGGCCGAACCGAAATCCGCGTTTCGCGCGCGGAACTCGAGCGTTCGTTGCAACGCGGCGGAATGCGCGCGCTGGATATTCAGAACGATGACATGCACGCCCGAGCCCCGCAGGATTCGGTCATCGACATTCCCGGCGCGCGCTTGGAAATCGCACACGGCCAACGCGTCTGCTACCTGACCGGAACGCCATCGGAAATGGGACACGAGCACGGAAAATTACTGA
>JANXLS010000029.1 GCA_025355035.1 Planctomycetota bacterium
GCGCGGTTCGCGTCGTCGCCGGGGTTTTTAGCACCGGCAACACCCAGCTCGCCACGTCCGAGTGGCATAGCCACCAGCTGGACGCGCAGACAGAAGCGGCATTCGTCGGCGCAGACCAAATCACTGTTCAAATTTAACCTCACGTTCTTCGTCACTTCAACTTTCACAAATGGAGAATCATATGGATCTTTCACCCGACGATCTTAATCTCGCGAAAGAGTTGCAATTGAAGCCGGGAAGCCCGCGCAAAGATCCCAGCATTGCAGCGGTGTTGTCACTTTTCATCAGTGGAACAGGAAATTTATAAAATGGAAAGGTCGGCAAGGGTATAGTAGTGATGGTAGTCGTGTTAAGCTGCTTACTATCAGTGGTCGGACTAATTGTCGGAATACCGCTTTGGATTTGGAATATTATAGACGCGGCGAACGAGGCAAAGCGTATCAATAACATTATTGATACGCTTGAGCGGGAAAATGCCGCCAAAGCGACGAGTCGAAATTTACAGAATGAAAACGCTGTGAAACAGCTCGCGGACTCAACGCTCAAAATTGAAGATTTCAAGAAAGTGCTGAAGCAATCCAGCGCGCTCCTGACCGAGGGCGTCATCGCTCGGCACGAGTTCGAAAGGCGAGTGACGGATCTCGTGGAGCAGTTAACAAACCGCCAAAGGAATGCCGACGCCGACGATTATTTGGTGGCCGCGCTTGAGTTCAAAAAAGCCGGCATATTAACCGACGATAATTTAAAGGCGTTAAAGCTCGCCATGATCTGATGCGGGTTGCCGATACGGACCTGACTTCCCAGAACGAGCGTTCGAGCTGCCGGGCCGCAAACCGCGACCCGGCAGTCTGAGTTGCGTGCCATTTTATTTTACGTTGAGCGGGCGGTTATCGCGTCAGTGGATACCGCGAAATTCGAAGTTCCGCAACGTTCACGTCGTTTGTTCCGACTTCGCTGCTGGAAATGTTGTCGTCCCGCGCTATTTTTAACCTTCCATAACACTGAAAACAAATTCTTCGAACAGGGTGCTTCGCCTGC
>JANXLS010000071.1 GCA_025355035.1 Planctomycetota bacterium
AAGAAGTCCGCCGCGTATTTCGGCCTGGGTCGAGGCGGACGCGAAGGAAGATATACGAGTGTATCTCTGACTGAGCGTTCAACGAAGAGCCAGGCCGAAAGACGCAAGCAATTCTTCAGTTTATTATTTTACAGGCCCTTACGCCGTTCTGTCCGCCTTCGCGTCCGAGAAACTGTTCAGCGCCGCCAACACCCCGCGCCATTCGCGTCGCGCTTCTTTCAACGTCGCCCGGTACGACGCGCGGATTTCCTTCCACTGCGCCGATCGCCCCTTCGCGCGCTCTTCCACCTGCTTGCCCCACAGCACCATCGCCGTAGAAAATGCGTCGCGCGCTTTAATGATCCGTTCCTGAATCTCCATTCCGCGCTGCTTCGGTGCCTGATCGATCTTCGCCTGCAACCGTTTGACCGCCACTTCCATCCGCGTCCGCTCGATCGTCGGAGTCGCCGTCATGCGCAGATTCGACGCCAGTCCCAAAAATTTCATGCTCGTGATGAACCACTTCGCGGGATCCCAATCGTACCAGCGAACACCGTTTCGGAAATCCGCCGGAAATTTGTGATGGAAACTGTGATACCCTTCGCCAAACGTCAGCAACGCCGCCGCCCAATTATCGCGCGCCGTCGATTCGTCATCGTATTCCTGCGTTCCCAACGTATGCGCCAGCGAATTGATCATGAACGTTGAATGATGGACCATCACAATCCGCAGAAATCCACCCCACAGCAACCCCGCGATCGCGTTGCCAAAATACGCACCGATCAGCGTCGGCAATGCAAATCCCGCGATCAACAAAATCGCCTTGTACCAGCGATTCTGCCATACAACGATCGGATTCTTCTGCAAGTCCCGCGCATTGTCGATGTAGTTTCCGTCCGGATCCACATGGAAAATCCACAGAATATGCGCCCACCAGAACCCACGTTTGATGCTGTATGGATCCCACTCCGACTCCGGAAACGTATGGTGGCGACGATGTCCCGCTGACCATTTCAAAATCGAATTCTGAGCCGCAAACGCGCCGAAGATCGCGTAAAACATTTGTATGATCGGCGAGCATTCATAGCTCTTATGCGAAAAATAACGATGGTATCCAGCGCAAATCGCCAAACCCGAAAGCGAGTACATCACCGTGAAAAGCACCAGCATCCACAGCGAAAAACCCGTCTTATATGTGTACCAAATTAGCACCGGCCCTGCGAACACCGGCGTCAACGTTAAAAATAAAATGTTCGTCCAATCCTTCGGTCGGTCCGTCAGTTTGGCTTCAGTCATTCGTGATGAGATCCATTTAAATATTTAGTCGATTCGTAAGCCGCGCCGTATAGTCGGCGCTCAGCATTTTTTCTCTCGCGCTATGTGGCGTAAGTATACACGTGATGACGGGTTTAGCACCAAGAATTAGAAATGTTCATCGAGAAATTCCACGCTCCACACCTCTTTCTAATCCGTCCGACGGACTGTCAGCCCGTCCAATCTCTCATTCTCGCTCCAACAATTGCACCAACGTGCATTTCCCCGCGATGCCTTGCCGTTCCGATGCAAATAGCAAATCACCTATGCCAAATGACAATTGCCGTGTTCCAAATCGCGTTCCCAGACATGCACATACGTGCACTCCATCCGTCATGAATAGCAGACCATAGCCAAGATTTGAGCTTACCCGCGTATTCCTGGTTGTCCCTCCGATTACGTTCCAACAATTGCACATATGTGCAAACAAGTACCACTACCGCTGTGGAAGTCCGTTCCATTAATTGCACATACGTGCACAAGAAGACTATATATATCGGTTTGTTCAAAATTAATAACCCAAAATACGACCCTATATAAAGACGAATTCAAACCTAAATTCATGCACTATTTCTTCCATTTTTCTCCTCTCCATCTCCGCGCCTCTGCGGACCTTTGCGCCTTTGCGTGAAAAAAGGGGGTTCAAGTTAGGGCCTGTAAAATAATAAACTGAAGAAGTCCGCCGCGTATTTCGGCCTGGGTCGAGGCGGACGCGAAGGAAGATATATGAGTGTATCTCTGACTGAGCGTTCAACGAAGAGCCAGGCCGAAAGACGCAAGCAATTCTTCAGTTTATTATTTTACAGGCCCTTAGATTTGGTTTAAAGCGAATCCCCAAGTTCCCTTAGTTTTTGAAACGAACTCTCCCGGAGCTCAATCGCGGTGTAGTCCGCATTCTGTCCGATCCATTTTCCTCCATGAACAACCGATTCGAAAGGAATCTCCATGTCATCGAATGTCGCACGATTTCTAACAACGACAGTCGTGATCTGTACGCTCGCATGCGCACAACTGATGACGCGCGCTGCGGACGCAGACACCCTGGCCGCTGTAAAAACCCAGGCCGATCTCGATGCCCTGATCGCATCCACCGGCAACGCCGCATTGAAGCAGGCTTTGACCGCAAACGCGGCGGCCATTCTCACGGCAGCAGGACAAAAAGCGCACGTGGAAGCCGTCGTCAAAATGGTCGAAAGCGCTCCCGGTAAAGTTGAGAAGATCAACACGACGCCCGAGGACTTAAAGAAAGCCCTCGGCGCAGATGTCGCTTTGTTTGATACCTTGAAAAGTGTGGATTTATCGGTCGCCAACATGGGACCCCACGACAAACGAAAAGTCGATCCCTACGACGCTGCTTTCTTCGACCATTTGGGCAACATTCCGTCACTTGAGTCTATTAATGTCATTTCGACCCAAGCCAACGACGACTGGATCGCACCGTTGGGCAAACTAACAAACCTGAAGGTCCTGCGCTTCACCAACAATGGAAAACTGACCGACATCGGTTTGGAAAAGTTGGCCGGACTCAAAAATCTGGAACAGTTCTCGTACGTTGGCACAGCTATGAAAGGCCATGCGTTTGCCAAATTTGAAGGCTGGACCAAACTAGCACGCGTCAGCTTCCGCGGGAGTAGCTTGGACGACGAAGGCATCAAAGCGTTCTGCGATCATCTGGCAACCATTGAAAGCATCAGTCTGGCCCACGCCAAATTCACCGACGCGGGCGCTGCAAGTCTGGCAAAATTGACTAAATTAAAGGGCCTCGAAGTCGGTACGCACAACGCCACCGCGCAAGGCCTGAAGAATATCCTCCAATTGCCGCTGGAATACCTGCAATTGGGCGACGGCTTGGATACGCCTGAAGCATTGGCGATCATCAAAGAGATCAAGTCGTTGCGCCGATTGACGATCACGAACGCAAAACCGCTGAAGGACGACGACGTTAAATTGGTTTCGACGATCACCCAATTGGAGCAACTCGAATTCAGCAACCTCGAACTCCCCGACGAACGCCTCCTCCTTTTGAAAGATTTCGCGTTCCTGAAATCGATGCGTTTGGTCAAAAGCGGAACGCCCTTCACGCCGGAAGCAAAAGAGAAGATCAAAGCGCTCCTCCCGCAAACCGCCATGAAATTCGAATAAATGTGCGCTGACGGTCTCAGCGGGTTTACGAACGATTGAAACTTCTCCGTGGCCGCGTATACTTATCCGCTCGGCCATTTAACGAGGAGGCGCAACGTTGACACCAGCATCATCGAATACAAATTTATTGCTCGGACGTACACTCGGTTTGTTGGGTGCGGGAAACATGGCCGAGGCGCTCGCGCGCGGAATCATTAACTCCGGAGCCATCGATGCAAGGCATGTGATCGCCAGCGATGTCTCACCCGAACGCAGAACGCTTTTCAAGGAACGTCTCGGTGCCCGCGCCACGGAGGATAACCTCGCTGTCATGGCCTCGGGCGACATCCTCATTCTGTGCGTCAAACCGCAGATGGTCAACACAGTCCTCACTCAAGTCTCTTCCGATTTTGACGTCGAGCGGCACGTGCTCGCATCCATCTGCGCCGGCGTCTCCACAGCCCGTATGGAATCGATTCTGCCCAAAGGTGCCCGCGTGATTCGCGTGATGCCCAACACCCCCATGCTCATTGGCCTGGGCGCAAGTGGGATCGCGCGTGGATCGAACGCAACCGATACCGATGTCGCGATGGTCGACGCGCTCTTCGCAACCGGCTCCATGACCGTGCGCGTGGAAGAGAAGATGATCGACGCCATCACCGGATTGTCCGGCAGCGGCCCAGCCTATCTGTTCTATCTCGTCGAAGCCATGATGGACGCCGGCATCGCTGAAGGCTTCACTCCGGAACAAGCCCGCGCACTGGCCGTCCGAACCGTTCTCGGCGCATCGAAGATGCTCGAAGAATGCAGCGATGCCCCGCAGGAATTGCGACGCCGCGTGACCAGTCCCAACGGCACGACCCAGGCCGCGATCGAGTCGATGGACGCCGGCAACGTGAAAGCAATCATTTCAGCGGCCGTCCGACGCGCTGCGGAACGCAGCCGCGAGTTGGGAAAATAAAAACTATCGATCGGTCGCGTCCGTCCGGGCGAATTCGCTCCGGTCAGATGCGAACGTTTTCATCGGAACCAATCAACATGCCGCGAATCGTGGTCGAACGGGGAAACGAGAAAGGGTTGAGCTACACGTTCGACGCGCCCAACGGCACGGCATTCGTCGGGCGTTTGCAAAGCTGCAATCTCGTCATCACGGACCCCCTCGCTTCACGTCGGCATTTTACAATCTCCAACACCAATGGCGTCTACGCGCTGACCGATCTGAATTCGCACAACGGCACATATGTCAACGGGCGCAAAGTAGATGGGATGACAAAGGTGCCCCTGTCGTTCGGTTCGACCGTCCGCGCCGGCGAAACGCTCTTTAACTTCGTCTCTGAAAACGACCCCGACAAAGGCTCGCTCGCAGGGAAGAAAGTCGGCGGCTATCAACTCGTCGAACGCCTCGGCGTCGGCGGAATGGGCGAAGTGTACAAAGCTGTCCAGCTTTCTTTGGGTCGGCAAGTCGCGCTGAAAATCCTCTCCTCCGAACTGACCATCGACCGCACCTTCGTCGAACGCTTTTTGAGAGAAGCGCGCGCAGCAGGGCGGTTGAATCATCCCAACATCGTTCAGGTTCACGATTCCGGCGAACAGGACGGGACGTATTATTTTTCGATGGAGTACGTCGACGGCGGTTCCGTCCAGGATTTGATCAATGGCGGAAAAAAAATCCCGCAGGACCGCGCAACCGAGATCGCCCTCCAATCCGCCCACGCTTTGGATTACGCGCAAAAAATCGGCATCGTTCATTGCGACGTCAAGCCCGACAATCTCATGCTGACGGCCTCGGGTGACGTCCGCCTGGCCGATCTCGGCATCGCAAAGCAGACCAACGAAAAAGGCTCAGCCGACCAATCCGATGGCGTCTTCGGATCGCCGCATTACATGGCCCCCGAACAGGCGCGCGGACTCCAGCTCGATCATCGCTCCGATCTGTATTCGCTCGGCGTGACTTATTACCGCATGTTGTTGGGACGCGTCCCGTTCAACGGCAAGGACGCAAAAGAAATCATGGAACGCCAGGTGTTCGACGAACCTGAAGATCCCAAAAACATCGATTCGACGCTGGCCCCGATGATTTACACCATCCTCGACCGCCTCATGCGAAAGCGCCCCGGCGAACGCTACCAAAGCGCCGCGAATCTCATCGTCGATCTCGAAATCGCCTTGGAACAGACGAAGGGCGGACAACCTACGGGCCATTTCTCCCGAACCCCCATTCCAAACAACCGCCCCAGAAATCAGAAGCACTTCTGAAAATAAGTTTGGTTTTGGGGCGCGCAACAAACGCATTGAAATTTTCGGCATTTCTCTTAAAACGGCGCAAGAAAATATCGCAACTGTGAAGTAGCACCACGGCATGAACATTGTCTGTTTTCAATTTCTTAGATGGGTCGCAACACGATCCTGTTTGGAGCCTCAGCATGTCCGAGCCATCCCTGTTCGATAAAATTTTTCAAGCTTCATCCGTGATTCGCGAGATCCTTCCGGTCCCACCGCGCGCGGCCGTGGTGCTGGGCACTGGCTTGGGCGGGTTGTCAAAACAGATCGAAAACCCCCGCGAAATCCCGTACCAGGACATCCCCTACTTCCCCCATTCAACGGTCCAGAGCCATGCCGGACGTGTCGTCGCAGGAACGTTGAACGGGGTTCCGGTTCTGGCGTTCGACGGTCGCTTCCATCTTTACGAAGGCTGGAGTTGGGAGCAGATCACGATGCCCGTGCGCGTGGCCAAGGCCTGCGGGGCGCAGGCGCTGTTCCTGAGCGGCGCGGTGGGCGGCATGAATCCGATGCA